>CAZVKP010000305.1:0-4890 GCA_964627635.1 uncultured Calditrichaceae bacterium
GTTTTTACTGCGCAGAATCCACAGGATCTGGTGCAGGTATCTCCTAAAATCATGAAAGTAGCAGTACCCCGCCCCCAACACTCATGAATGTTGGGACATTTTGCTTCTTCGCAAACGGTGTGGAGCCGGTTGGTTTTTAAATTCTCCCGAACATCCTGAAAATTTTTATTTATATCCAGCCGGATTTTCACCCAATCAGGCTTTGTCTTTTGCCGAGTCACAATAATACCTCTTTATTTTGATAACCAATGTTATAACCTGCTAAACTAATAGAAGAATCACATTATGGTTCAATATTTTCAGCTTTAAAATCATGAATATTTATACTCGTGCTTTTAGTTGTCACACAATCTGTGAGATTGGCGTCAGGTAATATTTTTCCTAACTCCGGACAAGCCGGTACCAAATGATATTCATTTTTGAATACATTCGGCTCGGATTTATTTTGCCACGAAGGCACCGAGACTCTAAGTGCTCCAATTCATAAATACGGCCACGTATTAGAAAATTGTATGATTATTTCACCTGTCTTTTTTTTGAAGTTGCGTGTTGCATAAGAAATTCAAAACCTTATTCTAACACCTTATTTTATGTTTTTAACCTTAGTAACACACATATCCTTAAACAGATCAGACCTTATTACCTTATTCAATGTATGAACATTTATCTCTGAAAAAAATAAGGTAATAAGGTTAAAGTATCGGTTGTTGCTGCGTGTTACAAAGGTTCATTCATTAAATAAGGTTTCCCTTCTTAAATATATCTGGACCTACTACCATTTTTTTCTATTGCTAAATAATACGTCATCGTAATTATGAATTCATGTACTAAGTTCCACAAAGAAATTCATCATTCTTCTCTTTCATTTCGTAGACATCGCTTCTCATTATGACAATATTCATTAACCTTCTTAGTGTCCCTTAGAGTCTTATCACAGGGTGACCACTTTCGTGGGGGTCTTTGTGGCTTATGTAATAGAAAAATTTTGCCATTTTGCGCAAAAGTTTATTTTTAAGGTTCTAGCTCCGGATTGCAACAAGGCATTTTTACAATATATCCTTATCCATATTTTCCAGATACTCCACCAGCCGCTGCATAAAACGACCACCCAATTCACCATCAATCACACGATGATCGTAGGACATGGAGATATATGCCATGGAACGAATTGCAATGGAATCGCCTCCCGGACTTTCAATCACTACCGGACGTTTTTTTATTGCACCAATGCCCAAAATCGCCAAATTGGGTTGATTAATAATCGGTAATCCGATAATATTACCGAATATTCCATAATTGGTCACTGAGAAAGTAGAACCCTGAACATCGTCCAGATTTAATTTATTATCTCTGGTACGGGTCACCAATTCATTCACTGAACGGGCTAAACCACGAAAATTTTTTTCTTCCGCTTTTTTTACCACCGGTACTATTAAGCCTTTTTGAGAAGCAACAGCGATTCCCAGATTAATATTCTTCTTAAGGATAATATTATCATCCTCTAAAGACGCATTTACCCTGGGGAAATCGACGAGCGCTTTGGCTACCGCATGAAGAATAAAGGGCGTGACTGTGAGCTTAAATCCTTCCTGTTTTTGGAATTCCGGTCTTTTCGCTTTCAACAAATTCATTACTTTGGTCATATCACACTCTGACACTGAATAAACATGTGCTGAGGTATCCAGGCTCTTTTTCATGTGGTCTGCGATTTGCCGCCGAATTGTATCCATAGGGATAACCTCTCCAGGCGCCGCTTCAGGCATTTTTTGCCCCGGAATAGAGGTTGGTTTTGCTTCAGGTTCAGTTTTTCTGGATTCCAAATAATTCAGGATATCGTTTTTGGTCACGCGCCCCTGTTTACCGCTACCGGAAATGCCAACCAGTTCCTCAGGCGCGATACCCTCTTTTGCCGCTATACTTCTCACCAACGGAGAAAAAAATCTGCCATCCATGTGTTTTTGAACCTTGACTGGTGCTTCTTTTTTACCTTCGTCCTCCCTTACGGGAGATGTTTTCACCTTTTTGTCATCTTCCGCTTTAGGTTTACCTTCAGCAGGAGCAACAGATTTTGGAGCTGCATCACCGGTTTTTAATTTGGCTATTGCATGATTTACCTCCACCGTATCCCCTTCATTTGCCAAAATTTCATGCAATGTGCCCTTTAAAGGGCTGGGTATTTCAGAATCCACTTTATCGGTGGACACTTCCGCAATGGTTTCATCTTTCTCAACCGAATCACCGGGTTGTTTTAACCATTTCTGAATGGTACCCTCAGTTAAACTTTCCCCAAGCTTTGGCATAACGATATCAACTATTTGTTCTTGCGGTGTCTCAGGTGGTGGCAATTCTTGCTGTTGCTTTTCTTTTTTTGATTTTCCGTTTTCTACTGAAGTTTGTGGTTTTTCGGTTTTTGTTTCTTTTGTTTCAGAGACTTTTTCGGTTTCCAGCCGGGCTAATATAGTATCCACTTCAACCGTTTCATTCTCCTGAGCCAAAATCTCTACTAAAGTTCCATCTTCCGGACTGGGAATCTCCGAATCCACTTTATCGGTAGACACTTCTAAAAGTGTTTCATCTTTCTCAACAGTGTCTCCAACCTGTTTTAGCCATCTCAGAATAGTGCCTTCCGTAAGACTCTCTCCTAATTTGGGCATTTTAACATCAATTTTCATTTTATCCCCATTTTCCTTTTAAGGAGTTCATGGAAATCGAAATTTGTAACTTTTGGTTTTTAGATACTATCATTTGTGAAATGGAATTCAATTATTTTTTCATTTATCATTTAATAAAGTATCAGCTCTTTTAAAACCTCCGCAATCAGCTCTTTAGATGGCAGAACGTAATTTTCCAAAGCAGGATTATATGGAATATGAGAATCCCTGGCAGCGACTCGCCTTATGGGCCCATCCAAATATTCAAATGCCTCAGTAGAAATTCGAGCTGCAATTTCTCCACCAAATCCCCCCGTAAAATTATCTTCATGGACAATCAGCACTTTGCCCGTCTTTTTAACTGATGTTAAAATGGTATCCATATCTAAAGGAATGATCGTTCGGATATCGATAATTTCCACAGATGGATTCAATTCTCCAAGTAATTTCACCGCATCTATTGAACGCTTCACCTGTAAGCCCCAAGTAATAATAGTAACATCGCTTCCCTCTTGCACCACATCTGCATATCCCATGGGAAGGACATAATCCTTATCCGGCTCCGGACGCGCCGCGAATCCCTGACGATACAATCCTTTATGCTCGCAAAAAATTACCGGATCTTCATCCCGTATCGCCGCTTTTAACAATCCTTTTGCATCCGCTGCATTACTGGGCATCACCACTTTTAGTCCGGGTGTATGGGCAAACAGCGCCTCGGCAGATTGGCTGTGGTACAAGCCACCGTGAATATAGCCGCCTACCGGCGTCCTTATAACCACCGGTGATTTCCAGGTCCCATTGGATCGATACAACATGGTAGAGAGTTCATTTCTAATTTGCATAAAGGCAGGCCAAATGTAGTCCATAAACTGTATTTCAACTACCGGTTTATAACCGTAGACAGCTAACCCGATTGCTGTGCCCACAATACTTGCTTCCGCCAGTGGTGAATTAAACACCCGCTTTTTGCCGAATTTATCAGTTAATCCTTTAGTAGCAGTAAGTACACCTCCTTTGGGATCTGCTACATCCTCACCGTATACCAAAATCCGGTCATCCTGCTCCATCTCTTCGTGTAAAGCGTGGTTAATACCATCCACAAACATAATTCGATCTCCGTTTGTGGCGGGTGCTTTGGGTGGTCCGGAAGATCGGTATTCGCTGAGAACGTGATCCGCACCGGTCTCTGCCTTTGGATCGGCCTGTTTCATCGCCCAGTCTGATGCCTTATCAATTTGTTCTTTAACTTCTTCCTGAATGGCGTCAAATTCTTCTTCTTTGATAATACCGTTTTCAGTGCATGTCAATGCAAATTGCAAAATGGGATCTTTTTTTCGGTCATCTTCCAACTCCTCCGGTGTCCGGTATTTTCGATGATCATCACTGGAAGAATGTGGCAGTAATCGGACCACATTACTAACAATTATGGTCGGACCTTTCCCGGAACGAGCCCGTTTCACTGCTTTTTGGAATGCTTTATGAGATTCAAAAAAATCGGTGCCATTTATGTCTTCCCGTGCTAAATTTTCAAAACCGGCAGCAACTTTATACACTGAACCGCCGGCAGTTTGTTCGGAAATATGAACACTTATGGCATATTTATTATTTTGAATATGAAAAATGATAGGCAATTTATCTCTGCCTGCCCAATTTAGCGCTTCAAAAAATTCACCTTCACTGGTAGTACCTTCCCCGGCACTCACATAAACAATTTCATCAGTATCCGCCTTCGCCGCACCCATCGCCGTTCCGGTAGCCTGCAAAAACTGAACACCGGTGCATGAAGACTTTGAGACAATGCGAAGTTTTTTATGCCCCCAGTGATGGGGAATTTGGCGCCCACCGGAATTAGGATCATCCGCCTTTGCAAGAGAATGAAGGAAGACTTCTTCCACAGTCATTCCCCAGCCCATCACAAACGCCTGATCCCGGTAATAGCAGTACGCCCAGTCTTTTTCAGTGTCAAAATTTAATACGGCACCAATCTTTGCTGCCTCATGTCCCGAACCACCGATGTGGAAATGCACTTTCCCCTGGCGAAGCAAGGTAAGCTGCTTGTCATCACTTTTACGGCTCAACAGCATGGATCGATAAATGTCCAGTAACTGTTTCTTGCTAAATCCGCGAAATTTTGCCATTCAGTGCCTCCACCAATGCCTGTGTGATTTATCGAATCATAATATCCAATCTCGAACTGAATCCAAACAACTGAAATAAATATTAATAAAACCGATAT
>CAZVKP010000306.1:0-4858 GCA_964627635.1 uncultured Calditrichaceae bacterium
GATTATAAATTGCTCATTCAGTTTTATTGATATCTATTAATCAATAACTAGTTTTCACACAGTCTGTGAGTTTGAAATCAGAATATTATGCTATATGATTGTGACTTTTGCTCAGTCTTACGTATTAATATTAATTAATTTGTATTATATGGTGATTGTAATTATGCCTCATCCCCTTCCCCTTCTCCACATTGGAGAAGGGGGTGCAGCAATATTCAAACTGATAAAAATACATATCCGGGGGATGGGGTTGAGGTTTCGTTTAAATTCATATTGTATAATTATTAATAAAGCTGAACTAATGACATAATCTAATTAAAATATTGATAAAGCTATCCCTCTTTCCGAATCAGATGATATCATCATATTTAACCACTCTACATAACTTGTTGTACTTCAACTCTTATGGTTTTGCTGATTTATCTTTCTCTACATCCATCGGTTGTCCCAACAAACTTTTGCTTAATATGTTTACACCGGAAAATTTTTCGAACAGTCCGGTGGCAATTAAAATAGCAGACAAAATCAAATAAAAAAGAAATCCGGCACCTAAACCCAATCCATAAGGTCCCAGCCAGCCTTCCACATCGCCTAATAGGCCTACAACCGTGGCGCCGCCTACGGCACCAATTGCCGTCACCAAAAGGTCGGGTGTAAATCCGGGAGTATGCCGCACGCTGTAATAAAGCAGATACCCAAAGACAAATCCAATCGCAAAAATTCCCCAAAATACAGTCGTTACCATCATTATGATCCTTTCAAGTTGTATTTCATTATAAGTTAGTTGATTTTCTCGAATATTCAAACAATTCTCAGGAAAAATTTCACTTCATGTAACATTTTGTTAGCGGTACCGTAGTTATGAACTGTATTAAAAAAATGAAACAGTAATAACATGCAGGTGTTGTCATGAAAAATATTTACCTTATTTTGTTTGTGCTGTTCCTTTCATTGGCATTTTCGCAGGAACAGGTAGCTGAAGTGAAATCTTATCCGGCATTGCGAGTTAACCCTCATGCCCCCGCCATTGATGGAATCCCCGATGACATCATTTGGAAGAAAGCAGTTTCCGGAGATGGATTTATTCAACATGATCCCGTTGAGGGGGATTCTGCAACGGAGAAAACCTATTTTAAAATCTGTTATGACCAAGAAAATCTGTATGTCCTCATCGCTGCATATGATTCCGAACCGGAGAAGATTGCTGCCCGGCTCTCGCGGAGAGATGATGTGGATGATAGTGATATGGTGGGTATCTTATTGGATAGTTATTACGACCGGCGAACGGCATTCGAATTTACCCTGAATGCTGCCGGCGTTAAATACGATGCGGTTTATTCGGATGACAATTTCAATCCGGATGAAAATTGGGATCCGGTTTGGGATGGTGAAGTGGCGATCAATGATTCCGGATGGGTTGCTGAAATGCGAATCCCGTTTAGTCAACTGAGATTTGCGTCCAACAATACGGATACCTGGGGTTTGGAGGTTTATCGCTATATTCATCGAAAAAAGGAAAATGATCAATGGCGGTTAATTCCAAAGGATTCCCCGGGATTTGTATCACAATTTGGTAAATTAACCGGGATCGCTAACATTAAGGTGCCGAAAAAAATTGAATTGCTGCCCTATACAGTCTCGAAGTTCCATAGTTATGATAGTGAAACCGGTAATCCGTTCGCAAACGGCCGGGATTTTTCCGTAACAGGCGGCTTAGACGGCAAAATTGGAATTACCGGTAATTTAACAGTGGATTTTACCATCAATCCGGATTTTGGACAGGTAGAAGCCGATCCCTCGGAAGTCAATCTCAGTGCTTTTGAAAGTTTCTTTGAAGAAAAGCGACCTTTTTTCATTGAAGGGAAAAATATTTTTCAATTCACGTTAGGCTTTGGAGATGGGGGATTTTCCCGGGAAACGCTTTTTTACTCCCGCCGTATCGGACGTTCACCCCACCATTATCCGGATGTAGGTGATGATGAGTATGTGGAGAGTCCGGAAAGGACTTCCATTTTAGGGGCTGCTAAATTGAGTGGTAAAACTTCCAGCGGGTGGTCAATTGGTATTTTGGATGCGATGACCGCGCGGGAAGAGGCAAAAATTCAAACTGCAGGGAATCGCACAACCGAAACAGTGGAGCCTTTTACAAACTACTTTGTCGGCAGGCTTCAAAAAGATTTTCATGAAGGGAATACCTCTTTTGGCGGAATGTTTACATCAACCAATCGAAATATCGAAGAATCTCATTTGGACTTCATCAACCGTTCTGCTTATACCGGCGGTATGGATTTCAAGCATCAATGGGATGATAAAACCTATTTTGTGGATGCCAAATTGGCTTATAGTCATGTCAGGGGGCACAAGGATGCAATGCTTGAAGTACAGACCTCTTCCGCGAGATATTTTCAGCGACCCGATGCGGATCATGTAACTTTAGATTCCAGCCGCACCCATTTGAGTGGTCACGGTGGATCTCTGGTGTTTGGCAAGCAGGGAAATGGGCGGTTGCGATTTGCGATAGGTACGCTATGGCGATCTCCAGGGTTTGAAATAAATGATATCGGTTATTTGAGAGAAGCAGATAATTCCATGGCGTTTGGCTGGCTCGGTTACCGGATTTATAATCCGGTGGGGATTTTTCGAACGATCAGCGTGAATTTAAATCATTGGCGAGGATGGAATTTCGATGGCGAAAAATTGTTTACCGGCGGAAACATAAATGGTGGTGCACAATTCACCAACTACTGGAGATTCTGGATGGGTGTCAATAGGCAGGAGAGAGGATTAAATCCTGCGGCATTGCGAGGTGGTCCTGCTGTGCTTTATGAAGGAAGTTGGAATAATTGGTTTAGTCTTTATAGTGATTCCCGCAAAAGCTGGCAGGTAAGTTTTAATACTTTCAATAATTGGGATGACGATGGTATTTCCGGGAGGAATAATTATCAATTTGATTTGACGTTAAAACCGAGTCATCGGTTAAACCTGTCGGTTCGTCCATTCTACAATTTAAATAAGGAAAATCTACAATATGTAAGTACCATTGAATTGGAAAATTCGGATCGCTACATTATGGCAAGACTTGATCAAAAAACATTAGGAATTGTTTTTCGATTCAACTTAAGTATTACACCGGAATTGACCATACAGTATTATGGTCAGCCATTTATCTCTGCCGGTAGCTATAGTCATTTTAAACGGATAACTGCACCGAGAGCGCATCGTTATGAAAATCGATTTCATACATTCTCAGATCAGGAGATCAAATACGTCTCTGAAAATGAAGAATATCAAATTGATGAAAATAGAGATGGCACGCTGGATTATTCGATTGGTTCTCCGGACTTCAATTTTAAACAGTTTCGGTCTAATTTGGTGATTCGTTGGGAATATCTGCCGGGATCACAGCTTTATCTGGTGTGGTCGCAGGGACGTACAGGCTATGAGGAATTTGGTGACTTTTCGTTCAATCGGGATTTCAGAGATTTATTTTCGATTACGCCGGATAATATTTTCCTCATCAAGTTCAATCACTGGTTCTCTATTTAAACGATTTCTTTGGTTATGAGAGGTGAGGGCGTCTCGCATGGCGCCCTTTTTTAATGCATTCCAAATTTTAATGATTATTAAGCTTAGTAATCCGGCGCATCAATCAGTGATGTAATTTTTAGTTTTGCAGCTTTTTTGTGGCAATTTTTAGACTAATCAGCATACCTATCTGGGGGATGGGGTTGAGGTTCATTTCAAATAAATTATGTATATTTATTAATCAAGCTGATCTAACGACATAATGATTTAGGCAAATTTATAGTACTATTGAAAAATCAATCACAGTATAGATAAAATTTTACTTTACGGACAACCATGTCTACTGTTTGCCTAAATGAGATATTTGCTTCCCATTCCGAACTGCCTGAATTTCTGCGGCAATACTCAATGCGATTTCACTCTCGCTGCTTCCACCAATATCAATCCCAATGGGTGTGTAGAGATTGGACAAGTCTATGGAACTGCCTAAGTCGTTCTTTAGCTTGTTGATAAGTTGACCCGATTTTGATTTGGATGCGATGACCCCAATATAACGGAATGGGAGTTCTCTCTGGTAAAGTAAGTGTAAAATTTCGTAATCATATCCATGTCCATGTGTCATAATCACCGCAATTGAATTGGGTTGAGGTTCAAAGGTTTTGGAAAATTTCAGGTAATCATCCAATACACGTTTGGTTGCATAGGGATTTTTTGACTCGCTTGCAAATTCTTCCCGGTTATCTACCAGGATAATTTGATAATTCAGTTTTGATAAGAAAAAAGAAAGTGCCTGCCCCACGTGTCCGCCTCCGAAAATATAGACAGAAGGTTGCTGATTCACCACATCATAATAAATCCAGACTTTTCCGTTACACATCATGGGAATCACTTCTGCGTCCCCTTCGCGTTTATTTGCGCTTGCCTTTTCACGAAGGATATACTCCTGCATTCCGGATGCACCAGTATTCATTCTATCTTTGCACTCCTGAACAGCCCGCTGCTCAATTTCGCCACCGCCAACGGTGCCGGTGCTTTTGCCTCCGGATTCGACAATCATCTTAAATCCCACTTTGCCGGGCACCGACCCGGAAGCTTTTACGACGGTAGCAACCACAAAGGCACGGTTTTCATGACTCAATTCAGAAATTTTTTCAAAGATATTCATCAGAATCTCCTGTAGTAAAAAGATCCCATTGGGTATCAAAATCTTTCAAAATCTCAGGATAAGGACATTCCCAGAATTTCTTCTCAATGGAGAATTCCTCGGAGATTTCTTTTAGATTTTTATTTGGCTCTGCATTAATTAAATGAGTAGTGAGCGTATTATGAATGA
>CAZVKP010000307.1:0-4853 GCA_964627635.1 uncultured Calditrichaceae bacterium
TGATGACTTTTCAGATGAATATCATGATCGTGATAAATT
Source organism: uncultured Calditrichaceae bacterium (assembly GCA_964627635.1). Lineage (GTDB taxonomy): Bacteria > Calditrichota > Calditrichia > RBG-13-44-9 > RBG-13-44-9 > CAZVKP01. The sequence goes on from CAZVKP010000307.1 coordinate 40, forward strand.
AATGAATTGGCGAGAACAGCTCCATAACTGCACAAAAAAATCACCCAAAAATCCCATATTTTTAGCCCTTGCTAACACCATTAAACAATTTGATTTACCCATCCAATATCTGGATAATTTGTTAACGGCATTTCTCTGGGATCTGGACAAAAAGCGTTTCAAGTCTTTTGATGAACTACATGAATACTGTCACTATTCTGCAAATCCTGTGGGACGGATTGTTTTGTGGCTATTCGGATTTAGATCGGAAAAAATATTGAAACATTCCGATGCTATCACAACTGCACTTCAATTGACAAACTTTTGGCAGGATATTTCGGTTGATCTAAAAAAAGATCGCATTTATATTCCCAGGGACTATTTAATGCAATATCGGGTGAATGAAGGGCAAATATTCCAAGGTTATTATGATAAGCATTTTTATCAACTTATGGATGAGCTCATAAAGAAAACCTATTATCTATTCCAAGAGGGGAAACAACTTTTTTCTCAGATAAATGGTCGTTTGAAATTAGAACTCAAATTTACCGTTATGGGTGGAAAAACCATTTTGACTAAAGTATTTCAAAATAAACAAACTATTTTACATCAGCGTCCCACGCTTTCTAAATGGGATTGGACTAAAATTGTGTTTCAAACTTCCTTAAATTCAGTTTAATAAAATTCGGTTTGCAGTCATGAGTCAAGAAAAAAATATCACTAAAAATAGCAAAACCAGTTTCTATTATGCGTTTTCTTTTTTACCCAAAGAAAAACGCGAGGCAATTTTCACTTTATATTCATTCTGTCGCCAAACGGATGATATCGCAGATAGCAAAAACACCACCTATGTGAAGCAAAAAACGTTGGATTTTTGGGAAAAAGAGCTCTCAAAACAATTTAATGGGCAAACCAACAATAACTTTCAAAAACTGTGGCGAATTGCCGAACGTTTTCGGATTCCTTTAGAATATTTTTTGGAACTCATTAAAGGAGTACGAATGGATCTCGTCAATGTTCGTTTTGAATCATTCGATGATTTAATTAATTATTGTTATAAAGTTGCTTCCATTGTCGGATTAATGAGTATTCAAATTTTTGGATATCAGGATGAAAGTGTAAAAGATTATGCAGTAAATCTGGGCATTGCGCTTCAGCTTACCAATATAATGAGGGATGTTGGCGTAGATGCTGAGATGGGGCGAGTTTACCTCCCCTTGGAAGAATTAGAAAAATTTGGCGTTAAAGAGGAGGAGATATTACGCAAAAAAGAGTCCAAAGGATTCTACAGGTTAATGGAACATCAATACCAAAGGGCATTACATTTTTATAACAAAGCGACCGAATTATTGCCTCACAGCGAACGACGCAATATGATTCCGTCTCAAATTATGAAAAATATTTATTATTATTTATTAAATCAAATAGCCAAAAAACAATTCAATGTTTTACATCACAAACCTGAAATCCCCCCTTTTATTAAATTTACTATTGCAGGTAAAACAGTTCTAACCGAAGCGGTGTTAAGTATATAGAAAGTTTACAGCTTATTAATAAGATTTAAAAGCGGCACCGGTTTTTTTATCCGGTAAGGTTATATTTATCGAATAAAATTTTGGGAAGGAAATGATGCAAAAGGAAATTGTCATCATTGGAGGAGGAGTCGCCGGTTTATCTGCTGCTATACATGCCATTGAGAACGGATTTCGGCCCATAATTATTGAAAAAAATCGTTATCTTGGCGGGCGGGTTCGTTCATTTCATGCCACTGATATTGATCAAATGGTGGACAATGGTCAACATTTATTATCGGCGGCATATACAGAGACATCAAAGTTTCTAAAAAAAATAGGCTCTTTTCATAAAATATATTTTCAAAAAAATTTGAATATCCTATTTATCAAGGACTCCCAATATCGTTTCCATTTTCGAACTTTCACTTTCCCCGCACCGTTACATTTTTTTATACCGCTTATCATGAATAAAAAATTCACTCAAACTGAATTTAATGAATATGTCAATTTTATACGCTGTAATTTGCAATTAAAGACCGATAAGCTTAAAAAAATGACCGTTAGTCATTGGTTGAATTATTGTAGTCAAAATGAAAATCTTCAGAATCTTTTATGGAAACCATTAACGTATTCCATATTAAACACGCCGCCCGAAGATGCATCAGCATACCTTTTATATAAAAGTATTTCCCAATCTTTCTTACATTCAAGAAAACGGGCACGTCTTGGAATACCAAAAGATTGGCTGTCCGAAATCTTTGTAAAACCTGCAGAGCAATTCATCAAATCCGGGGGGGGAAGCATTTATCTGTTCAATTCTGTGAGAAAGTTAATTACAGATGACAATATGGTTTTGTCTGTAGTAACCCAAAAACAACAGATTGATGCGCCCTGTACAATTTGTACAATCCCACCGTATTCACTGAGCAACATATCCCAAAATTCAAATATAAATGAATTGGAAACGCACTTTAGTAATTTAGCAAAATTTGAATATAATCCAATTATGACCATCAATTTATTTTTGAAATCTCCCATCCATATCCGATTTCCGGTTTCAATTATGAATTCACCCATTCAATGGATATTTTCACATCCAACAAGTAAAACACACCCGGATATTTATGGCTATGCGTTGGTAAGCAGTGCCGCAACAGATTTATCAAAAAAGAAAAATGAACAGGTAATAGAGATAGTTCGAAGTGAATTACTGCGAATATTAAATATTGATATTTTTGAAAACCATCTACTGAAAAATTATAAGATCATTAAAGAAAAACGGGCAACAATAAATCAAACTCCGGAGGCTTTAAATTATCGTTTAAATGCACAAACCCCCTTAAAAAACTTTTTTTTAGCTGGTGACTGGATAGATACCAGCTACCCTGCCACAATTGAAGGTGCCATATTAAGTGGACGCATAGCCGTGGAAGAAGTGTTAAAATCATTTAAATAACCTGCCTCAATATCGCCGCCTCGCAAGATCAATCTCATTAAATTATAATTGAGTTATGTTTTCAGTAATTTTAATTTATTATAATGGTTTAGCTCATACTTTGAGGTGAGTACGATGTCAATAAGTAAAATTATCATTGATGGATATAATTTTATCAAAGCACCGGGCGCTATTTTACCCAAAAATGAATCACTGGAATTGCAGCGGGATCACTTAATTAAATTACTTCATTCCTTACCAACTCTCCGAAACCAGGATATTACCATTGTTTTTGATGGCAATCAACCTCCGGTTGCGATAAATGCACCTAAATTTCGTAGAATGAAAGTGATATTTTCCGGTGCCGGTAAAGAGGCAGATGATATAATTCAGAATATTATTCGTAATGAGGCAAATCCTGGTAATTTACAAATTGTCTCATCCGATCGTAAAATTCAGTTTACCGCTAAAGATCATGGCGCGCTGATTACAAATTCCGCTGATTTTTGGAGTCAGCTTCAAAGTCGTAATAAAACAAAACAATCCAGCGGAAACCAACCGAATGCAGATTCGGAATTATCCGACAAAGAAGTGGATGAGTGGCTACAAATATTTCAAAATCGCTCCCCCGAAGATGATTCCTAATTTTCCCTTTTTAAGTGGTAATGCAACTTTAGTTCATCTAAATGTTTACAGTTTCGATCATTTGTCATTCTGAAATAAATTAATTTTATTTCAGCTTAAAAATTTATTATGTTTAACCCGTTGTGCTAATTAAATTTTGTGTTTGTTTATATCTCGTAATATTTGCCTTTAATAGAATTTGTCATTCCGAATCCTGCTTTTAGCAGGTGCCACATGGTGGTGGCTATGCCAAGGAATTTTAAAAAAGATTTCTCGCTAACGCTCGTCACATAGTGACCACAATGTGGAAATGACATGTTTTTTGTTACAACTGACTTACTTGATTATGTTTTAATAGCACAACGCGCTATGTTTAAATCTTACTTTTCCGTTTATTTAGCAGAATCGGATTTACATGATATTTTTAGATTTATTTATTTTTTTAGACAACTTCATAGTTGGCTTTATTTGTTTATTCCTGATTCTCGGATATGCAGAAATTCACTACCGGCTTCCTGTGATTCCCAGTTATCTTTATAAAAAAGAACCGGAAATAATTTTTGATCTGCCTATAAGAGCAAACTGGCAGCGGGAAATACCTTTATTTTTATTTATAAAAGACTCGCATCACTTTCCAATTCAAACTCAATCGATTGAAGTCGAAATTACAAATCTCCTTCAATCCAAGTCGAAACTTTTCAAAGAAGTGTTGAATCAGTCAATCCATGAAAAATTCTTCAGATACGTCATAAAGTTGCCGGCCACTTTATTTGAAGATGAAGGAAATTTTCAGATATCCGCAACTTTATATTTTGTTAACGGACAAGGACGTTCAAAAAAAATAAAACAAGACAATTATAGAACGATTCCACATCCACCCTTCTCTATTGAAATAAACAACTCAAGTCTTCCAAAACAGGAAAACTGGTTTTGGGGAGATTTACATATTCACAGCAATTTCACTAACGATCAAGTTGAATTTGGTGCGCCTTTGCCAGATACCATTATTGCTGCACGCACAATGGGGTTAGATTTCGTGGCAATTACAGACCACTCTTATGATTTAGATGACCATGATGATAATTTTTTAAAGAATGATCATACCCTGGTCAAATGGAAACAATTTCAACAAGAGGTTTTTTCTGCACAAAGAAACAACGATAGATTTGTAATTATTCCAGGAGAAGAAGTTTCTGTTGGAAACGCTCGTCAGCAAAATGTTCACTGTTTAATTCTGATATGAATCTCATTTCATCCCTCCT
>CAZVKP010000308.1:0-4837 GCA_964627635.1 uncultured Calditrichaceae bacterium
TCACTGGCGTACAAAGACAACCGTATATTACGACTAAGTCAGGATATCTGAATTTTGGCCGCACTATCTTAATGTGTGTGATCATCCTGAAAAACCACAAGGGTGACATTGCCAGCGTTTTCTTTTTGAAGTGCCCGGTAGAACGGCAGCATATGATGGTAGATGTTCACCAACTCTTACCAGTCTGTCCGGTGACTTGAGGTCTACAAATATGTGATCGAACATTTCAGACGGTTAACAGGACAACACCTCATCAGTTGGAATACGATGTCTATCGCTCAAGATGCTAATGTAATGGCCGTCTGCGAATCATCCCTTCCCGCACGACGGTAAAATACCCTTGCAGGCTATTGCCGTATGTTTTCAGAAGGGATTGCATGAAGTGAGCTTTAACGGAACTCTTTTCCGACACAAACCGCATCAAGATGATGCCTGTTGAAACTTTTCTCTGAAGATATACCAACTCGCCATAATCTTTATCATTGGTAAGCAAGAGTCGGGATTCAAGGTTGGCTTGTTCCAAGAGGATGTCATCTATCGTATGCGTCGTTACCTCACACATATAGAGCACGTCATGCCCGTTTTGACGTAACGTCTCGACAACGGGCTTTTCAACATTTTCATCAGCCAGGAACTTCACGCTGTGTCGGTCTCCAGTGGCAGCACCTCATCAGTGCTCAAAGCGGTTGCCGCATAAGTAACAGCGGCTTGAATGTCCTCGCGAGTTAGTCGGGGGTAATCGGCCAGTATCTCGTCCACAGAGATGTTTTGCGCCAATTTTTTCAAAATTATTTCAACCGTTATGCGGGTGCCTTTGATGACAGGCTTGCCCAACATAACTTGCGGATTAATTTCAATGCGATATAAAAGTGAATTTGACATGTTTCGACTCCAATTGCGATGGTGATCTTTTGGTCAACAACAATTTCTCATATCAAAGCAGTATACTCTCCCGTCTTATGAATCTTGTACAAAGATATTGCTTGCTTTTTTCCAAATCAAGTGCCTTTTTGATGCAAAGAAAATAATCCGGAGGTTGACTATCACATGGCATATAATCGTTCATAAATTTACTCGTTCTGTTCATATCTCAATGGGTAACCGTTTTAATCCATTCAATAACCGTATCTGTCAATTTTTGCCGCACTTTTTTAAAAGCGTGATCATCCTGAAAAGCCACAATGGTGACTTTGTCGGCGTTTTGCTTTTGAAGCGCGCGATAGAAAGGCAGAATGTAATGATCCATGGTAACATTCACATCATCCCAGCCGGCGATCAGCAATATATTTTTTAATAAAAGCAGTGGGGCGTATTTTCTTAAATCAAAGGTGGAGTCTGCGGCGGCGATGTCTTCTCCCGTAATATCTTTCGGTTTGCCGCCTTCGGGAAATCGGACCGGGCCGTCGGGTGCGGTGAGTTGTTCAAACATATTGTCGATCATTTGTTTAAAATCATCGTTGCGGAAATATTCGCGAAAAAATTCACCGTGGTCGGTGCCGGCAATGGAAAATACGCTTGTGATTTCCGGATGATTGGCGGCGTAGGTCAGCGCCATGCCGCCGCCGTAACTGTAACCGCCCAAAATGACTCTGGATGTATCGATCCGGTAGACGGCCATATTCTCCGGCTGATGAATGAAATCATAAGCCGCCTGAATATCCTTTTGGGTGTTGATAAAGCTGTACAGCCCTTCGCTCTGATGCGTGCCGCTATAATTGAACGTCAGCGAATTGATGCCGGCTTCGGATAGTCGCTTCCCGACACCGAGAACATCGGTTTCATTTCCCGGGAATCCCTGAAGTAAAATCACCGTTGCTAAAGGACCTTCACCTTCCGCCGCATAGAATTTTCCTTGCAACGTAATGCCATCACGAGTGATGGTGATGTCATGGACGGAATCTCCAGCCGTGGCTACGACAACCATGACGAAAATGAAGATGGATGCCAAAGAGGATTTTCGGTTCGGTTTCATGAGTTTGCTCTCCCTGAGTACATGAATTCATAGATACGGTCACATAAAAAATTTGAAATGATGAACAGGATAAAGAGGCAATTTTTATCGTGTTCATCCTCTTATCCTGTCCAAAAATCCCTTAAAAAGAATATCCAAATACGTCACCGAATTTATAAAAGCATGTGTTAAGTTACTACATTCCTGTGAATAGTTTAAAAAAGATGGAATCGACTCAACCTTCCTGCTTGGGCCACTTCCATGCGTACCAGACAACCGGTGCAGTAAACATAAGATATGCAATCGACCAAACGGTTTCATAAGCGGAAAATGACCATGCGAAAAGAGTTAATCCCAGGAAAACGAGGTCAAACACAACAACCCAAAACTCATGGCAGTAAATAACATGTCACTCCTAACGGAGTTTTGTGATTTTATGTAACCTTTTGGCTATAAACATTACACTCCTATCGGAGTTAAAAAGAGCTTCACCTTTAATCCCTAACTTCTTTGGTATCCCGGGGAACCCTATTTGATTCATCGGTACACCCGAATGATATTCCCGCCGTATTTGGCCATTACCGAATCACTGGTCACCAAATGCAGCGGTTCGACGAGGCTTTGTGCAATCAGGATACGATCGAAAGGATCTCGGTGGAAATTTTCCAGATCCAACAGTTTAAGAGCGTGTTCCGGTTTTATGGAAAGCATCTCAAAACCGCTTTCCATTATGATCTGAACCAGGTCTTGCGGGTCTATCTGTAACTTTAATTTTCCGGTCGCTATCTTGATTACGATTTCCCAAACATTGGCAGCGCTGGCATAGACCAACTCAGCGGAGGAGATAAGCTTCCGCGTCTTGTTGGTCAAACTCTCGCTTCCTTCCAGACACCAGAGAAGGACGTGTGTGTCAAGTAGCAGTCTCATTTGCTGTACCCTTCAAAAGCGTCCAGAATCTCCGGCGGCAGAGGCGCATCAAAGTCCTCACTAATCTGGATTTTCCCTTTTAACGCGCCGAATTTGATTTCTTTCTTGTTACTATCGATGGGTACGAGCTTCATTTTCGGTTTGCCCGCTTTAGCCACAATGATCTCTTCTCCCGTTGCCACATCTTCTGCAAGGCGGGAGAGTTGGGTCTTAGCTTCATGGATATTAATGGATCGCATTTCGTGCTCCTTTTGAAAGTTGCTTACTAAACTAAACTTAGTTTAATTAACCATAAAATGCAAGCACCAATCGTAATCAACAAAACGAACTTTAACGCCACCGTACCATCGAGCTTGGCGTCCCCGGCTTTGTACTCCATGAGATCACCAGTCTCAAATCACCCTGATATCCATCGGTGTGCTATCTCATGGGGTGAACACCATACCCATGCCGCCGGTACCGAGCTTATCTAAAATCTTGTAGTGAGAAATTGTTTTACAAATAATAGCTTATATTTCCAGCTTGTTGATGTTCCTCAACTTCAAGGCAACAGCGCCAATCCCGTAGGAATGAAATGTTTATAGCAAGAGATAGCCCCAAAAACCCGAAACTCTGTAGGGTGATATGTTGTTGCTACTTTACGACCATCTCAATAAAAAACCCAAACGCCCGCGCCGCCGGTATCTGACCTGCCTGCCGAAGCCTCGGCGCAGGCAGGGGATGAGGTATAATTATAACCACTATATCAATTACAATTGTTAATATTCTTACACTGTGCCTAGCTAAAAGCATACTCGTATATTGAAATAAACTAAAACATCTCCATCAACACCATCATTTAACAAAAATGCACTTGACAATCTGATTTTCATTTATTATATTGTTAGTGAATGATAACTAATAAATGGGTGCAAATAATTTTAACATGTTTAAATTGAGTGAGAAATTTCATCATGACTTATAAAATAAGAACAGCAATTTCTGCCGGACTGGCGCTTATTATCAGTATCATGTCCCTGATTGCCGGCATCCGGGTTCTTGGCGACGTATTTCAACCCGATTATTTGATTTTTCGTCCGCTGGTGGTCTATAATGTACTGATGGGTGCGGTGGGATTATTTGCCGTTTATGGAATATGGACTGTCCGCCATTGGGCAGCCCAACTGGCGCTGTTTATCACCAAAGCGCATGGTTTTGTGCTGTTGGTCATTTTGTTGCTCTGGATATTGAATGGTTTTGTAGCGCTGCAAAGCTTGGGTGCCATGATCTTGAGGGTAACCATTTGGGCAGCAATCAGTTGGCTTATTTATCGAAAGGGGATGATGCCTGAATGAGACTGCGAATCTTTCATAAATTCAAAAAATTATTGAAAAAAACGCAGGGCTGTTGCAGCAAAATTCGTCCAGGTTTCATGTTGTTTCAGATCGTTTTAATTTCATTTGTGGGTTTATCAGGTGCTGTTGCTGGGGAAAATGGGACAATTCTATCAGATTCCACCGATATGCGATTTATTCTCCGTCAGGAGCAATCAACCTTTCAGAAATATGCGGATAAACAAAATTCTTTAATTCGGTTTCAGACGGATGAATATTTGCAAATAAAGAAACGGGACAGTAGTACTGCTGTTTTTAAAGAGGGAAGCCGGCAAAATTTTTTGAATGATGTTTCTCTGCCATATTCCGATTACGATTACCGGCGGGAAGCTCAACGTTTCAGGCTATATCAGGATTCAAATCCCCGCTATTGGGAGCGCTACCGGGAGGATTTGATACAACATGACCGCAATTGGCAGCATTATGACCATAACCTGTTTTTAGAGCGTGAAGCAGAATTCTACCGGATGATGGAGGATGGTGAGTATGCCGCTCGCAAACGCGCCCTGGTGGGACTGAACTATCTGTTAACCGATAACCTTTCCCCGCAAAATTTTGGCGAAAGCAGTTACTTAATGCTGAAAGA
>CAZVKP010000309.1:0-4826 GCA_964627635.1 uncultured Calditrichaceae bacterium
GGCTAATATGTGTACTAATCAGCCAAACCTCGCCATTACGGATCCGGGCATAACTATCCTTCAGGTTGCAACTGCCATTTCTCAGAGATTTTACTTCAGAACCGGTAAGCACCATTCCTGCTTCAATTTTTTCATCGATTTGGTAATCGAAGAATGCTTTTTTATTTTTGGTGACTATTTTTACTTTTTCTGCCATTTTCTCAGTTAAAGAATTACATTAAATATACTTAATGGTTTGAAAATTAGACAACCCATACTTGTTATTCAAGTGGAAAATTTTATATAAAGAACGTTTAATAGATTACGGTTTTATGGAAATTAATTTATTACATTCTTTTTCGCTTTTATAAGACAGATTTGATTTTGTGTGTTCATGATTTAAATTTTGACATTATTCAATGAATTGTTTATTTTGGTTTTAAATAAACAGAAAGGGCGTTATGGAAATTCAATCTTCAATCGAAAGAAAAGATAATGTATCCATATTTATCGTGGAAAACGAGAAAATTGATCACAACAATGCGGCATCATTAAAAGAAAAATTATTTTTAGAAATTGCGGATGGTTTGAAATATATCATTTTAGACATCGCTAAAGTGGCAAAAATGGATAGCTCCGGGATGGGAGCATTACTCTTCGGGAAACGCCAGGCAGATAATGCAGCAGGAAATCTCATATTGGTTGGTGTGCAACCCGAGATTCAAACCATGTTGCGAATCGCACAACTCGCACGGGTGTTTGAAACATTTTCTACCGTGGATGATGCACTCAATTCTGTAAAATCTTAGAACATTTGATTTTCGCTGGTGTATAAACAATGAATTGTATGTGGTTGAAAATTTAGACAATCAAACTTAATTTTACATGAATTCTAAAGATCGCAAGATAATCTACGTCTCTGTTCTGGCATCTATACTTCTGCATGTGGTTATTTTAATACTGATAAATCTGGAATCGCTTTTCGGGGCTGCCGAAACCGTCCAGCCGGAAACACCGGAACCACTCGAATTGGTATTCGAGCAGCCCCAAACCGAGAAAAAGGAAAATTTGCCTGAAAAATTTTACGAACTGGTGGAAAATCCTAATGCCAATACAGAAAACCCTGAAGCGTCCGATATGCTTTCGACGAAATCTTCCCAATCACAGGCGCCGGTCATTCAACCCGGACAGTTGAGAGCAGTTCCCGGTGAATATACCAAGGAAAATAAGCAATCTGAAAAAAGAGAAAAGCAAACCGAACCTTCCTCCGAAGTCGAAAAAGCAGTAAAAGATGCGTTGTTAGCCTATCGCGAAAACCGCTCATTTAACCGTAAACTTTTATCTGAGGAAAAAGAAAAATCTCAGGAAACCGAAAAAGATGCTGAGCAACAATTCGGAGAAAGCAAACAAAGACCGGAAGGATTTGACGCGGACCTGGTGGGAGATTTTGCGCTCAGTACTTACGAATGGGAATGGGCGCCTTACTGGCTGGCATTTAAACGGAAATTAAATAGAATTTGGTATGCACCACCGGCTTATTATCGATTGGGTTTAATTCACGGTCACACCATAAGCCGAATAAAAATCAGCAGAGATGGACGTTTGGTGGATTTGGAGGTATTACGCCACGTTGGTCATGAATCGCTGCAGCAAAGTTCAGTGAGTGCATTAGATGGGGTATTTCCATTTCAACCTTTGCCCGATCATTTTCCCGAAGACCATTTGGAAATTACCATTAAAATGATTTATCCTGATTTACGTCAGTATACAAAGTCCCAATAAGAGGTTTAGATCGTTTACTTAGATTGATGACAAAGAATTTGATACGCTTATTATATTGATGATTGAACAATAGAAATGGATAATAGAACGAAAGGATGCTATGCTGGATATTTTTCAAAAAGGCGGCTGGATGATGTATCCGTTGATTTTGAGCTCGGTGGTTGCCTTAGCAGTAATCATTGAGCGGTTTTGGTATTTGCGAAGGAAAAAAATTTTAGTTCCGGAAATTGTTGGTGTATTGAATCAAATAAAAACTCCTTCCGATCTACAGATGGCAAGAGCTATTTGTGAAAAATTCAGCGGACCTTTTTCACGTATCATTGAAACCGGACTGGATAATCAGGATTTACCTACGGATGAACTGAGAGCGATGGCGGAAGATGAAGGCCGCCAGGAAGTAAGAGTGCTTGAACGTGGCTTAGTGACACTGGAAACAGTGGCAGCAATTGCGCCATTATTGGGATTACTGGGAACCGTGATCGGGATGATTAAAGTGTTCAATGTAATCGAAACCCTTGGTGTTGGTCAGGCAAAAGCACTTTCCGGTGGAATCTCCGAAGCGCTTATTACAACAGCAACCGGCTTGTTTATTGGCATACCGGTGCTCATTGCCTTTAATTATTTCAGTTCCCGCGCAGAAGCAATGGTTTTGGATATGGAAAAGCATGTGATTTTATTGCTGAATAAGCTCATTCGTTTTAAACGCGGTGACAGCGTAGAAAAAATTGAAAGTTTGAATTTGAAACAAGATTAAAATATGAACGAACTTCCGCGAATAAAGTTTATTGGGTTTCTTCACATTATTTTCATTTTTCTATTATTGATGAATTGCACGAAAACCTACCGTCCCCAGTCAGAGTGGGAAAAGCAGGAATTCAAAAAATCCAATTTCAAGATATATCCCGAAGATGTGCGAAAAAATCTTGATCAGTATTTGGACAAAAAAGTGGCCTGGCCCGGGATTATTTTTGAAACCGAATTCTATGAAAATCCGGAAAATTATCAGCTTGTCATGTTGCTTGAGCATCGCTACTACAACTGGGAAAAAGGAGCCAATAAAACGGGAATTCAATATTTTTTGTCCTCAGAAGGAGAGGGTTGGTTCCAAACCAGTTGGTATTTTAAAAAGGACACGGAAAAATCCTATATCCGGAAGGAATTTTCTCCGGGAAATCTGGCATTTGTATACGGCGTGCCGGATACGGTGGTGGAAGGAGACGTGATACTGACCAGCAACTATGTACGAGTGATTGATGAAGAAAAATATGATGCGGAATTCTATCATTATATTCCCGAAGGCAGAAAGGGAGATTTACCGGCAAAAAACAGTCCCTCTCCGTAGATGTGCTGGTTTAAAAATTAATCAAATTACAATTTTTTTGAATAAGATATTAGGGCTGCAGAAGGCTTGTTACAGAGCTCAACTGATAACCTCTCTCACGAATATTGTTGATCAATTGAGGTAATGCCTCAAAAACATGGTCGTTGTTTCGGTGGGATCCAAGATGCATCAAGACAATCACACCATTCAAACCTTTTGGATGTTTTGTTTCTCTTTTCATAATATGGTTGTAGATTTCCTCGGGTGTCCGGTATAATTTAGAAGACGCATCCGTAACCCAGTCAAATGTATCAAATCCATTGGTCCATCTTATGTGCAAATATCCCGCTTCTGCAGCCCAGGTTAAAATTTCCTTATTATACTCGCCAAAAGGTGCCCGCCAATACGGTTTCAAATGTTGCTGAGTTAGATTATAAAAAATACTGTCTGTTTCCAACAATTGATCTTGAAGAAATTTCTTATTCACATTAGACAAAGTGTTGTGTTTGCGATTTTGTGCGTATGTGGTTAAATGGGGATGATTGTAAGTATGATTCCCAATTTCATGACCGTTTTTTAACATCTCCTTAACCAGGTTCGGATGGTTCTGCATAAATTTGCCTGTCAAAAACAATGTGCATTGCAGATCATGTTCTTTCAATATCGCTAAAATTTCTTCGGTATGTGCGTCATCCGAACCGCCATCGAAGGTAAACGCTAATTTTTTGAATTCCCGGTTCCCCCGTTCGATGGATCGCCTTAAGAGTTCTGTGGTCGGTTTCCGATATTCAACATGAAATTCATTGCGATGAACCGGTTTTTGGTCCCGGTCCAATACCAGAATTTTGAATTTATTCTTACCATACGCCAGAGGGAGTGAAAACGTCCGTCTCTCTTTTTGTGTCGCTGCTTCCGATAAAACAGCTTGATTGTTTTTCCAGATATTAACAACCCAATCCCTTTCTAAATTCAAATCCAGTTCGTAGTAATTGCGCTCCTGAAGTTTTATGGCATTGACATGCTGTTGTCGATATGCGGAGTTGTAATTGGTCACATAATTCTTAAGTGCGGGAAAAACCATGGTATCCCGTTTTGTAGATGTGAAAGCGGTGTCACCTATTCGGTCGATACGATTTTGAAAATATACGGCTTGAGCAATGATTATAATTAGTAGAACCATCTGACTAACACCCAATAAGGCGAGTTTGCGGGATTTAAGTTTACCCAATGTTTGTAAAATTTTATAACGTAAATAGCAGGGGTAACTACAAAAGTAATGGTGCTCCAGCGTTTGACGACAATCCGAACAAATAGATTTTTTGCACTGGTAACAGCGGTAATGGGCAATTTTTTCAGAATGATTTTTACAGAAATGTATTTCCATTTAGATTAATCTCGGTGCTTAAGTTAAATTCACTCGAATTTTAATTATCGCAAAACAACGGGATTAATTTAGCTATATTTTTGAATGCCAGGCAACTCAAACATAAACATGAAGTGTTTTATTCAATATTCCGATGTTGATAATTTTTTAAATGATTATTCCCAGCTCAATAACTATGCGATAAGTTTAGTATTTTTCAAAGTTCTCTGAAAATTTCGCGCCGGGTTTAAATCCGGTGTGAATAAGAACGCAAATCCTAATTTTAGCCGTTTTAACGGACCCTAAGTTTTTGAACCTCAACCCCATCCCCCGGATATGCATTCTGATCAATTTAAAAATTTCTGCAACCCCTTCTCCAAT
>CAZVKP010000310.1:0-4821 GCA_964627635.1 uncultured Calditrichaceae bacterium
TGAAAATCCGAACATTCCTGCAACCATCGCCTGCGGAAATTTTCTGATATATCGATTATATTCACGAACCATTTCATTAAACCGACGGCGCTCCACAGAAATACGATTTTCAGTACCCTCTAATTGGGCTTGCAAAGTTAAAAAGTTTTGATTGGCTTTAAGGTTCGGATACCTTTCCACCACCACCATTAAACGCTGTAAAGCAGAAGTCAATCCCTCCTGGGCTTGCTGGAATCTGGAGAATGCCTGAGGATTATTTAAAACTTCAGGAGAAACATTCATCATGCCTCCCGCTTTTGCACGGGCTTCAGTGACTGCTTGTAATACCTCGGATTCGTGTTCTGCATAGCCTTTCACCGTTTCCACTAAATTAGGAACTAAATCGTACCTTCTTTGATACTGATTTTGAACTTGAGCCCAACTGGAATTGACATCCTCCTCCAAATCGATCATCTGATTTCGGATTCCGTTAAACCAACTAAACAGTAATACAATCAAAAGAATGATACCAAGTCCAATCCATAATCCTTTTCGTCCTTTTGCCATTTTACCATCTCTCCTTTGTTTTAAAAACTGAGCTTGAAACCGTTTTTCACCTGGAATTCAATTTTGAATATTCATTTGTACTTAAACAACTAACTCATTTTATTGCGTTTAAAAACCGTATTGCTATCCGAAAGTTCCGAAAATTTACAGTCTGGACAAGTGAATTCAAAGTGCCATTCAAAGAAATTGGCTCTGGGTTTAGTATTGACCATAAAAAAGCTAACACAGCTTTTCAAATTTGCGCGAAAATAATGGAAATTGATTTAGTTTTTCTACCAATTATCACTGCAGGTAATTATTTTGAATTCGAGAGGATAATACCTTGGGTTCAACTTAAATTAAATTCTTTCTCAGTAAAAATTTCGGCGGAAAAAATATAGATATCCGTGTCTTTATCTTTCCATGCATCAAATGATAAGCCGGCTTTTGCACAAGTTTGCTTTAAAAATTGAATTTGCCCCCAATCCCATTCAATTGCCACCTGCGGAAGGAGTAATCCTTTTGCTAATCCATTTTGAACTACTAACCCATGTTTACCAATTGTAATCTGCTCGGGGCCTTCAATTTTCACTAGCGGTGATAGTACTGAAATTTCAATTTGAATATCGTTTATTTCTGATTTACTCACAGGCGGGAATCGAGGATCACCAAAAGCTGCCGATTTGGTCATGTCCAAAACAGCCAAATACAATGGTTTAATGGCCTCCACATAACCGATGCACCCTCTCAGTTTGTTATCTGCTCTAAGGGTAACAAATACACCTAATTTTTGTTGCACTTTATCGGATATTGGATTAGCATTGGGAAGCTTACCTTCTTTAAACCAGCAGACTATGGTCTCGCGGCTTAAACTAAGTAAAAATTTCCGCTCCTCCGGAGTCAAGCCAACTATCGGTCCATGATTTGATTCATTCATAAGAGTCCTCAGAGATTTAATATATCATCAATGAAATTTATTTAAAAAAACTTTGACAGCGTTATCTAATCTAATCTCTAAGGAAAAAATATTATTTGTTAATGCCAGTTCGTATATAAAATTGTTAATCCGAAGTTTATAACCAAAGTAAGATAAAACTTAGTAAAATACTGCCGACAGATAACCAACAACTTCATTCCGGTCACCGGTCACATCACCTGAGTTTCTATAAAGCAATACATTTACATCTTCCGCGCCAAATGACTTGGCGGTTTTCATGCCGGTTATAACCGGACCGAATCCACACATTTCCACCCGACGGTCCACCACATCTTTCCACAATCCTTCTTCATCAAAATTTTCGATATTCTCCCTTACGTTTTGGTCCAATTTACGTGCTTGCTCATCCGGATAGAAATGAGAGAGATCGCTACTGGCCACCACTAAAGTTTTTTCTGGCGGAAACACCTCGGTAATTCCATTAGCCAAAATTTCACTCTGGTCTTCATTTTGTAAGCCCATCATTACAGGAATAAGCTTAAATTTATTTAAGGTCCATTGCAAAAAAGGCAATTGTACCTCAAGTGAATGTTCCATCGATTCATGGCCGGACTCTGAGATTCGAATATCAGAATGGGTTTGCGCTAACTGTTCCACTTTTTGCTGATCAACTGGTATTTCTCCCAAAGGAGTTAAATATCCTTTTCCTGCATACACACTATTATAGGAAAATGCATCCCGATGACTTGGGGAAACCACAATAACCCATTCATATTTTGCATCTAATAGTTGCCGATACGCCCTGGCAGCAACACCACCTGAATACATATACCCGGCATGTGGACTAACGATTGTTTTTATAGAACGTGGCAAATCCAAAACAGGAGAGGCCTCAAGAAGCATACTAATATCGCGTTCTAAAATCATTTTATCACCGGAATAAAAGGCACCTGCCACAGCGGGTTTACGTATTTTTTGGGTAAGTTCCATGATGCTTCCAAATTCATTAATCTAAATTAATCTAATATAATAAAAAATTAAATTTTTAAAAAGAAATTTTAAGGGCAGATGACAGGGAAAAATATTTATATGAATGCGACAACTATCAAGTTAGTCATTTCACAATAGACAAAGCTATCAGTCGCTATTGTAAAACATTACAATACGGATCAATCCTTGGACTTTCTATCT
Organism: uncultured Calditrichaceae bacterium; assembly: GCA_964627635.1. GTDB lineage: Bacteria > Calditrichota > Calditrichia > RBG-13-44-9 > RBG-13-44-9 > CAZVKP01. The sequence goes on from CAZVKP010000310.1 coordinate 2,654, forward strand.
GAAAAGCGAACTTCTTCGTAATTACGATGCGCTTCATACTCTTCTTTGAGTTTTTGAATGTGATCATCTTCCTGAGAAACCAACCAGTCAAATATTTCACGCACATCCCCATTATTTGCCCGATCAAACTGGGCTTTATAGAAATCCCGACTGATACGCTCATTTTCAATTGCCAGATTAATCAATTCCGATACAGTGCAATTCTGAAGCTCTATTTCCATAATCTGTTTTCGGTCCGGAACCTCAATGTCGGCCTGGGGGTGAGGTATCTCGCCCCCACCCGCCACAAGCCGATCTTCAATTTCTTTGGCGTGCTTGTGCTCTTCATCAATTAAACGGCCAAAAATATCTTTTGTATTTGAATTTCCCGCCTGTCGAATCATATGCTCATATATTTGAACAGTATCGAGTTCACTTTGTCTCGCCATTTGCAAGGCGTGAATTGCTTCCTGAGATAATGACGGCATAACACAAACCCTTTTTTAATTATGCTTCTTTGACTGCAGATTGTCTATCCTCTTCCTCCTGATGCCCGGGTAAAAAATCATCCGTAAAACTATTTGCCACAGTTTGCCGGATAACAGTTACTTTAATTTGACCGGGATACTCCATAGATTCTTTAATTTTTCTTGCAATATCGCTGGCTAAAAGTTTGGCTTCCGCATCTGTCATTTTTTCGGGAACAATCATTACCCGGATCTCCCGCCCGGCAGACAAGGCATAAGTTTTTCCAACACCTTCAAAGGAATTTGCTAATTCTTCCAGCTTAGTGATGCGCTGTGCATATGCCTCCAGAGATTCTCGTCGCGCACCGGGACGTGCCCCACTAATGCGGTCTGCGGCGGTAACCAAAACAGAAACCGGTGAAATGGGTTCCGCCTCCTCATGATGTGCCAGAACAGAATTAATTACGACTGGATGTTCTGCACATCGGGTAGTTAATTCCACCCCGATAGAAACATGGCTGCCTTCTGAATCTCCACTAACCGCTTTTCCAATATCGTGGAACAATCCTGCACGTCTCGCCAATTCCACATCTAATCCAAGCTCCGCTGCCATTCCACCGGCCAGCCAGGCAACTTCTTTAGAGTGTTGAAGTATGTTCTGACCATAACTGGTTCGATATTTTAATCGACCCAAATATTCCCTCATTTCAGGATGGACATTTTTCATTTTCAGTTCCTGAAGGGTATCCTCGGCAGCTTTCTTTATACTTTCCTCAACCACTTTAGTCGCTTTTTCTACTTCGGAATCAATTGCCTTTGGATTTATATTTTTATTTTTAATTAATTTTTCCATTGAAATTCTGGCAATTTCTCTTCGAATAGGATCGAAACTGGACATGACTACCGTCTCGGGTGTATCGTCCACAATTACTTTTACACCGCTGGCTGCTTCAAATGCTTTGATATTTCGACCTTCCCGGCCGATGATAATCCCTTTCCAGTCATCGTTAGGTAATTCAACTGAAATCAAGGTGGATTCCAGTGAGTACTCTGTTGCCATACGCTCAATGGCAAAAGCCATAATTTCTTTGGCTTCCCAACGTGCCCGCTCTTCCGCCTCAGTTTTTATATCCATTATCGATTGAGCAGATTCCGCACGAGCCTGGGTAATCATATTCTCCATTAATTTATTTTTTGCCTCATCCCGATTAATACCTGCAATCTCCTCTAATTGCCGAATTTGCTCCTGCCGGATATTTTCGACCTCTCTCTCCTTTACCTGAGTTTTTTCATGGAATTTGCTCAATTCTTTTTCCTTCTTCCGAAGCTGCCATTCCTTTTCCTGATTCTTATTGCTTATTTTTCGCAATTCTTTCTCCTGCCGTCGTAATCTTTCTTCAATTTTGGCACTTTGAGACTCTTTATCTTTCATCTGCTTAATAAATTGATTCTTCTCCTGGTAAAGCTTTTCTTTCGCTTTTATATAAGCATCTCTCTCCATCTTCTCTACTTTCTTTTCTGCATTATCCAGAATTTCCTTCGCTTGCTTTTCAGATTTTCGGATAAGTTTACGTCCCAACAAATAGTATAAAGCCGCTCCGACTAAAATACCGGCGACTCCAACCGCACTTATAATTAATATATTCATTTCAACCTCTTCTCATCTTTGATACTATTTTTAAACAAATCTCCTCAATTTTTAAATGATGTTTTCCGCTAAGC
>CAZVKP010000311.1:0-4796 GCA_964627635.1 uncultured Calditrichaceae bacterium
ATGCGGATAAAATGGGCTTTGATGGTGATGCCCCGTTCCCGCTCCAGGTCCATGGCATCCAGCACCTGTTCCCGCAACTCGCGTTTGGTAAGAGTGTGGGTATACTCTAACAGCCGATCTGCCAGTGTGGATTTTCCGTGATCTATATGTGCTATAATACAAAAGTTACGAATATTTTCCATGTTTTTAAATCTTTCTTAAAGCAGAATCTATTATACAAAAGTCAGGAAATTTACGTTATTTCCAGAGTTATGTCAAACCAAACGGTAAAAAGAATAGAGGTCCTACATAAAGATAATATTCCACTTTAAAGACTTGTTTTAGTTCCCAAACTCGGGAACATATATTGAGTATTTATCGGTTTGATTAACCATTTATTCAGCTACATTTGAAGAAAATAATTTAGAGATTTATTCTCCTAACCACTTCCCAAAAAGCGTGGCGTACATCATCCGGTAGATGTCGGTATTATCCACGTTATTGGGCAGTAACTGCGAATTCAATCCGTGTGCTTTGGCGACCACGCCGCCACCCAGGTCGTCATAAGCCGCCCAGGTGATGCCGAAACGCAGGCGTTTGCCGAACTGATCCGGCACCGCCACAAAAGGCAAAGTCCGGGTTCCGTTTATCCCATCTATGGGAGCGCCGTTTCCCATTGTCGCTGGTAGAGGCGAGTCAAATTTCCGGGGATCTCGAATACTCACCATGTGCATGCCACCGGCATTGCTATCCGCGGCAGTTAACAATAATGTTTTGGGGTGATTTTCGATATATTTCATACTGGCTCCGATGGCGCCATCCGCTCGTCGCAACGCTTCTAAGGTACCTTTCGCATTGTTGGAATTGGCAAAATTATCCGTCCCCTCTTCTTCCACCACTAACAAAAAATCTTTTCCTTTCCGGTTTAACAGTTTTAATGTAAACTCCGTCATTTCTGCCACCGAAGGGGCAGTGGAATGATATAGGGGAAGTTTTTTCCGTTCGAGATCTTCTTCTGATTGATCATTAAAGGTATGTCCGGGCGCGAAAACCCCTAATACTTTTTCGGTGTTCAACGGAAGGTTCAACAATTCTGTTTTGGTATAAACAACCGTATAGCCCATTTCTTTTGCTTCTTCGATCAGATTTCTACCATCTTTTCTTTTGCCTGGTTTACCGTGCCGACCCATCACGCCCTTGGGCAACAGGAGTTCTTCGCCTCCGCCCAAAATGATCTCTGCCCCACTGTGGATAATTTGAGCGGAAATGGTATCAGTATTGGCGCGTTTCACCGCATTGGCAACAAACGCACCGGTTCCTGGTTCACAAAGATGCCCACTGTTGATAAGCGCAATCCCTTTTCCGGCTTGCTTTGCTTCCGTCATTACACTGTAATCTTTGCCCGAGAGAGATTTAAACGGTTTTTGAGGATTTATACCGTAATTTTTATAGGGCACTTTAACACCGAAGGCATGTACGGTTGCGCCGCCATTTGAGCTGGCATTTGTGGAGTTTAACATGTGTCCCCGATACACCCCCATTTGTCCCATCCGATCCCAGTTGGTGAATCCATCCGGACCTTCGTCCAGCATACGGAGTGCGCCCCACATGGCTGCGCCGCTACCATCCGGATGAATAAAAATGACACTGCCGGTTTTAACTTTTGCTGCTTCCCTTTTTGCACACAGGCTGAATATAGAGATTGTCGAAATTAAGATAACGATGAGAATGAGAGAGCGATAAATTTTGGATTTCATGTGATCTTCCCTTATTGAATACAAGTTTTATGCCTCATAAAAAGTTACAACTTTTTAAGTATTTTTAACAATTTGATTTCCAGGAAATATTAAAAAGGAGAAAACGAATCTCAAAGCAAATAATTAATTGAATTTTCTATATGCAGTTTGTGGTGATAACTTCTCTGAATGAAAATCGTTTAATTGAAGAAAACTGTTATCGTGATAAATGACAACTTAGCCATCTAAATCCTTCAGACTGGCTAAAGCCAGTTGTTCAATATCATTCAACCGGTTGCCGGCACGCTCCAGTATATCTTTGTCGAACGCAGATGTATCCGCCCAATATTTGCCGCTGATATCACAGCGTTCAGATAATCTTTTTAAGCCCAGATCATTCAGTTTGAAGGAGAGCTCTGTCCAGAGCAAAGCAAGTTCTTTTTCCTTTTCGATGGACTGCTTTCCTTTTTTCCGGAAATGCGCGATATACCAGGTGGTTTCCCGAACTGCTTTTATCACTGCCCGCAGCGCCTCTTTGGATTCTTGTTTCCGCTTTTCCTTTGCCCGTAACAGGTTGACAACCCACTTTTTTACGTGGGTAATAAGGGAGAGAAATTCGCTGGCGGAGATTTCTGATATGGGCATTACAAAATCTGAGATGGTTAACTAATAGCAAAAATTTAATCGAGTATGTAAAGATAACCAAAAATTTGCAAGTTTTAGAATATTTAGTTAAATCAGGTCAAGCATCAGTATAAATTTTTAAATTGTGACTGTGGTGTAATAGTTTTAAGTAATTATTGATTAATCAAAAAAAATTTTTCCGGCAGTTCATCCACTGCATTTTTCATTGCGTCGGATGTCTGGGGTATTTTATTTAATTCAAATTTAACTAGCTGTTTTAGGTGCCTATATACTTCTAATAGAGGATCGCAGTTCCTGATTTGAACCAATTTAACTCCGTGATTTTCAGCTGATTGAAAGACTCTTGATTTCGATCCAAGTATATCAAAAAGTATAACTCCGTTTCTTCCTACTCTGGCGATTTTGTCCTCAATAACTTCTTGATTTCCAGAGGCGATAAGACCCATTTCAATTCTTATTCTACCCCTTTTTGATTCAACTTCTGCATCCGCTTCCCTTTGGACTTCAAGATCCCGTCCAATATTCATCCAGAAAGTTTCGTTTTCAACAAACCCGAGGATAGTCAAAAGGCTTTTGAGAAATACCCGCTCAAATTGTTTACCAATCTTTGATTTCAATGATCCTCGTATATTTAAAGTTGCTGAACCTGCCATTAAAAGAAGCCAAGCATCATCTCTAAACTCCTGTTTGCCAATTCTCGAAAAAAGGTCATTGAAAAATGCTATAGTATCTTTAATGAAATCTGGGAAATCTTTCTTTTTTAATCCAAGATTTACCGCTGTTTTGTTTGTTATCCCCATTATCCAAAAAAGTAGTTCATTTAGTTCTTTTGGTTTCTGTTTTTGGGAATAAATTTCATCGAAGAGCAGGGCAATCCAATTATCTCCATATTCTTTCTTGGCTTCTTTCTGTAATTCTGATAGCCATAAAAATGTAGTGAATAACCTACCCTTGGTATTTGATTCAGTTAATAATCGATAATTTTTGCCCATTAGTAAATGAAATGTAAGTCTCCTCAATGCTTGAGGAGAAAATGGATCACTTAGAGTTACATTCTCTTTAAGCCATCTTCGATATTCATCTAATTTGTAATCAAAGGTCATCAAATTCCCTTCCAAACTTTTCATGAATATCAAAATCAATGCGAGTTGTGAGGGGTATAAAGTTCAAAGTTTCTTTCATATATTTGAAATATTTTGGTTCATTATCAATCAGAAGGAATCTTCTGTTTAGACGGTATGCTACGCGTCCCACCGTACCTATTCCTGCAAATGGATCTAAGACCATGTCATCTTTGAAGGAGTAATATTTTATAACTTTTTTCGCTAATTTTTCAGGGAATACCGCGGGATGAATTTTTGAGTGAGCGGGGTGAATTTTCCAAACATTTGTTACATCATAGTCTTCCAAAATTTTTGACTCTTCTATTAAAGTTGGGTCGTGATGTTTTCTTAAATTCCAATCAATTAATTTATCTGTTTTTTTTCTATAGACTAATATATATTCAGTAATGGGGACAGGTTTATATTGAAGTGGTTTTCTATCTGCTTTAAATCTTCTTCCTCTTCCTAAATTCCAACCAGCCCCTTCGGGTTTTACCCAAATAATATCGTCTATAAATTCGAAGCCGACATTGTCAAATATTTTATGTAGATCAAAAGGGATAGGAATTCTTTTACTTGAGGTTGCTCTTGAACTTCTTCTAATTAAAACCGGAGAAACATTTATTACAAAAAATCTTCCTTCAGATAAAATTGAATGCGTTCTCAAAATGACTTTTCGCATAAAATTAAGATATTCTTGGTAATCTACGAATTCGGTATATTCCGGTTTTGCATTATAATAAGGGGGAGAAGTAAATACTAATTGAACCGCATTCGGTGGAAATTCTTCTAAAACATCTATACAGTTTCCTAAAATTACTTTATTGGGAATGGCAGTTGGATAAAACAACTTTTTACTTTTTTTAGAGTTGTTTTTACTATTTTTTTCATTTTTACTTAAGCGTTTTTTAATTATCCTGATATTTGTCGTTTTAACTATAGACTTGATATCTTCACTTATAATTATTTCGCCTATAGAAAAATGTATTCCATTGTGAGAATGCAGAGAAACCCGCCATTTATTTATCCTATCATCATATTCGGGCAAACCTAATGTGATTTTGTTTTTAAACGAGGGTATTTTTTTCTCTATCCAGTCATTGGCAATTATTCTTGCTTTATGTGTAGAACCTTTTTCAAAATTCATAAGGCTAAGATAAAATTTTTAACAGATTGATGTCATTTCTTTAAAGACGGTCAAAATAATTATTAATTTTTAGCTTCCAATTTAATTTATATAATTAACTAAAAAATTAAACAAATTTTTCATAAAAACAAAATTATATAACATATTTTATACGTATGATTTTAGCCGTATTTTAATAGAAAACTT
>CAZVKP010000312.1:0-4789 GCA_964627635.1 uncultured Calditrichaceae bacterium
AGTTCAGACGTGTGCTCTTCCGATCTGGGCTGGTTTTCTGCTGCCTTCAACTTATTGTATATATGCAAAGATTCGTCTACATTTCGGATAAATTTTGGCGTAATCCATCGGGTAATGGGTCGGTAATCATCCAAACGGAACCAATAGGTCATTCCGGCAATCAAAATCCAGGAAACTCCAATGACCACCATAGCTTTTCGAGAAATATTAAATTTCTTAATTTTCATTGCCATCCCATTAAACAAATATGGAATAGCTAAAGCAATCAAAATGATAAGAAGCAGTACACCGAGAATTCCCAAAAGTTGTTTGGTGAACGAAAGATCTACAATCAAATAAACTGCTCCGAGAAGCAATAAAATGTCATTGTATAAAACCGGGTGTTGCCCAAAGAAAAAATACATTCCGGCATCATATGCATGATATATCAGAAGGAAAAAATAGATGATCAGAAACGTTCGGCGTAAAACATTAAACCAGCGGGTCTTAGCCATGATAATGAGAATAGTGATGATCAAGTAGAAATCAACAATAATTCTGAATATGTCTTGATTTTCCCGTCGGAAAAAGAATAAAACAAAATCATACAAACCTCGTGATCCCTCTAAAGGAGGCACGGGAATTAATTGAAATAAATTGGGATTAAAGAGCAGGGCAGGAAGTAAAATAAGCTCATTAAGTATTACCACCGCAATCCAAAAAAAAGCGGGTTTTTGTTGTAATCTCTTTAAAGTAAATTTTAACTTTTTAATAAAATCCATAAAATATCCCGACCAAAGGAATAAAATAATAATAACGCTGAGATAGTAATCAAAGGTTCATAAACTAATGGAATTGGCAAAAAAGCAGTTAACAGAGCAACAACTACAATAAAGTAAATATATCTTCCCAATGTTGAGCGCCGCTCTTTTTTTATCTCCGTCGGATAAATATAAGTAAATATAGCGAATAAATATCGGAGTAAACCGATAATGATGACCCATGAACCCATTAGTCCTCTTCCGATTATAATTAAGCATAGGAGATGGACAAAAAGCGCATCGGTCTCTTTGTCCAGGTATTCTCCGAATTCCGAGTTTTCCTGAAATCGATGTGCAATCCATCCATCTATGCCGTCTCCAATTAAAAATAGTAATCCCCCGATAAACAAGACAGAGAGATCAATTTCTTTATAAAAAAAGGTCAGAATGAGAAAACCTAATAATCTGGTTAATGTAATACTATTGCCATAACCAAATTGTTGTTTTAAAGTCCAGTGAGGACGAGTTATATAGATCAGAATAGCAAAAGAAATGAAAGCAACTAAAACAACTATTCTTAAATCCCGAAAATAAAAATAAAATAAGGTCACTAAGAGAAGTACAAAAGCATGCCCGGTTGACCATAAAATATATTTATCGTTTCTCTGACTCATGAATAGGTATTGGTGGTTAAAAGTAAATATTCAGAATTGAAAGGTTTATTATATTATGAGAAGCGTTGTCAGCAAAATTCAAAAGCACCCAAATAAATATCGATATAAGTAAATTTTAACCATCTTACATGATTCAAGAGTCAAAATCCAATTGCCATAACAATGAGTCCGATAATTAACCCATAAATGACGTTAAAAATTTTTATTATTATAGAATCTTTGACGGAATATGACAGTAACGGTAAAAGTCCGTGACCGTCCTGGACAATTGATGAGGTCAGCAATATACTGAAAGGAATGAGTCCCGAACTAAACATAAAAATAAAAATATATTGAGGGGCAGAATCAGGTATAATTCCCAAAAGTGCTGCAATAATAAGCACTAAAAATGGATTACTACGTGTGAATCCTTCCAAATTAAAATACTCCATCCCGATATGAATGATCCAGAGAGCTAAAAAGGTCCATAAAAAAATTTTCCCCATATGTCTCAGAATAATGTGTTTCCAGATATGTTCCGTAATATAATGTTTAAACGATTTTTCATCGTTGTGATAAACCACCGCTTCACACCCTTCACTGGGGATAATTTTAAATTTATTAACAAAAAAATCACTGGAAAAAGCGACAATAATTCCTAAAACAAGCAAAATGACATGAATTAATAATGCGATTTTCGGAAATTGTGCGAACATCACAAAGGAAGCTTCGCCACTGGTCGCCACCATTCCCCCCACAACTGCGCCCATGGTCAATAAACCATGCATATAGAGTGAGACAGTCATGTATGATCCCATGCATCCTGGAGTGACGCCTAAAAAACTGGAAACGATATATTGTTGAAATCGTCTGCCGCTAACCCATTGCTGCAGCTTTCCCTGAGTGCGTACATCTATCCAATCAATAATGACCATCATAATGAACACGATTCCAGTGATCTGTAAAGAATGAAAAAGAATTTCCCATTCAAAAATGTGGTAACCAAATATTTCCATATTATAGATTTATCTATTTTAGAACAAATTTTGTTTTTAAAACTAAAAAAATTATGATTGACTTGGTTAAATTCAAAACAGTTTTGAAAATATAATTTCAGTAAATGGGATTAATCCCTTTTTAAATTGTATTTCAAATTTTGGCTAAAGGAAATCTGCTAATTTATATGGTTATTAAAATTCTAAAAAAATTCTTTCTGGTTCTCGCTGTTATTTTTGGATTGTGTCTTGTATTGAGTTCCGGTTGGTTTGCATGGCAATACTATAGAGATCCCATATCTGCTTTTGATAAGGATATCGGTGGATTGGAATGCATTGAAAAAGAAAAATATATTATGGAAACACATTATGAAAGACGAATATACACTGATTTTACACTATTTAAAAACTCGCTGGATTCGATTAAAATTACCGCAAGTTTTCCGACCGCTTCCAAATACGAGAAATTTCCTGTAATTATAATTTTGGGTGGATTGGAAATTGGCCGTGAAAGTCTAAAATATGTAAAGGAACATGGAAACAATATTGTTATAGCGTATGAATATCCTTATAGTCCTCGATATTGGTATGATGGAACACCGGTCACTGAAATTCCGGTAATACGGAAGGCAATATTAAAGACGCCGCCACAGGTTTTAGCGGTTGCAAATTGGGTAAAAGGTCAACCATGGTCTGATGGTGATCGAATTAATATAGTAGGTTACAGTTTTGGCGCAATGTTTGTACCGGCGGTTTATCATCTGGCAACAAAGAAAAATTTGGAATTGGGTAAAGCGGTTATTGCCTATGGTGGTGCGGATATTCACCATATATTACTTACTAATCTGAAATTTCTGGACAAGATGCCCAGATTAATTTTTTCCGGATTAGCATCACTCGCCATTCACCCGATTGAGCCAACCGAGCATTTACCATATATGAACACCGAAAGTTTAATCATCAATGGTCGCTATGATCATCAAATTCCCAAGAGAAGTTGGACCAAACTTCAGGAATTAACACCCGAACCAAAAGAAATCATCAATTTAAATTCCGGACATATGCATCCCAGTAAGCCTCAACTGACTCAACAACTTATTGAGTTGACCAGGCAATGGTTATCAGAAAAAAATGCCATCAATCCATAGTTTTTAGCCATTTCGAATAGACGTTTATTTATCAAAATCTGAAATTAGTGTCGAATTTTGCACATTGTATTGTACAGAAATTACACAATTTAAAATGTGCATACGGTTAAGTATTGTTGCTAACCCACTCATTATTATGGGCTTATTTATTTATCAACATTTTGGTATCAAAATTGTATTTAAAATACAACTGTGTAGAGTTTCTCGTCTATTTATGGGCACTGGCGATTTTATAGACAAGTGAATCAGGTTTATAAATTATTGAAGGTATGACAGTTCCATTGAATAAATGGAGTAAAATAAGATGAAACCTTTTGTATTAATAGTGACAATGCTAATTGTCACTTTCCTTGTTTCTATTTTTAGTGCAGGTGTTTTAGAACTGTTGTCATATATGTTGTGGTCACCGCCGAGTTCGTCTGATCTGGAATACTCGATAGCAGGATTGGGACCATCCAGTTCAACTGTTGAAAAAACTCAAATAAAACGGACCATTGAAGAAAAAGAGGCGATTCTCGAAACCGGGGAAAAATTAGTTTCTAATAAGGATGATACCTATTTTCAACTAAATTCTCATCATCTTCATCCATTCAAAATAGAGAATAGGGTTTTGTTTGAAGTGAAACCTGATAATAAGAAAACCATTAATCTTAGAATGGTTATCTATAATTATCGCGGAGACAGCGTTCGGAATTTGTTTAAAGGAGAGCTACGAGAGGGAATTTATGAAGTTCATTGGAATGGCTATGATGATGCCGGCATCTCGCAACCATCGGGTATTTATTTCCTCAATTTCTTAACCGGAAACAGCAGTGAATATAAAAAACTCCTGGTTTTACGCTAAGATAATAAGTCTCTCTTCTTGATACATTGATTATCTTTAAAATTGAAGAAAATTTCATCACCTTAGGGTAAATATTCCCACATTACTCTTAAAGCATGAATCACATAGAATATTTAAGAAGTTGAATACACTTGTAGTTGTGTTGTATAAAGTCATGTATAAATAATTTGAATTTTTCGATTTCCGAAGTAATTTTTCGACTGAAAATCAGTGTATCAAAATTCTGTTAATCCTATGAGGATCTAATGATATTATTGGTCTATGCTCTGGGGAATATAACGATTCAATCTATAGCGCCTGAAGAGACAATCATATAAGAAGTTTAGACATAGACAGCAGTTTGTACAAGTATTATTTCTCACAAAACAGAGGTCGGAAGAGCAACGTCTGAACTCCAGTCACGCCAATA
>CAZVKP010000313.1:0-4769 GCA_964627635.1 uncultured Calditrichaceae bacterium
CCAATTCGGGAATGTTGGGAGGCATCACCGGATTCCAGGTCGCCAGTTCAAGGATATTTGGAGGGGCTATCGGATTCCAGGTAGACAGTTCTTGTACATTAAATTGAGTGGTCCTCTTTGCACTTGCACTGTTCGCCAATAGATTAATACTAAAAAGTAGTAAAGCGACGATCGTTGCAATTACCGTAAGCTTTGTAAATTTTCGCATAGTTGCCCTCCTTAAATAGATTAAATTCAAGTGTTGTTATTTAGCGTTTTTAGTAATTTTATCTTTAACCTGTTTTATGTCGCCTTTTAAATTTTCTACACTATAATTATTCCGAATCTTCTCAACAATATCCAACCGATTTGCTTCCATTGCCCAGTGCAGTACATCCAAAGTTTTAAAATAAATTCCCTTTTGGTTCAAGCGCTCAAACGGAATTTGTTGTTCGCGCATTTTTCTGTAGACACTGGTTCTGTTTTTTAACCCGAATATTTTTTTCAACTCATTTGCAGATAAAATATCACTGTAATTGTCAATCCGCTTTATAAACCAAAAGTAATTGTTTTTTCTATATACATTAAATATATTCCCACGATGAATATGACGGCGAAGAGGATAACCAGGACTTGTACGCGAATCTTTCAAAATACCTACTTCTTCCAACCATTTTGCTGCCGTACTAAGTGGAACTTCATCCAGTCTTTCTATTTGCAATCGCCGCTGTATATAGTTATTAATACTTCCAATCATTATAAATATCCGTGGAAAATTTATTCCTTAAAGTAAAAAAAATGCAAATTTAATCATATTACACTACAACCTGTAGCATATTGCAAATTATACAACTATTGAATACGAAAAAATAGATCATTTTATATTTAATGAGGGGAATTTTTATGGAAATTCACCAAAAAGTGGTTTTAATTACCGGAAGTGCACATCGTGTTGGAAAAGTGATTGCGACAACGCTAGCAAGTAAAGGTGCAAAAATTGCTGTTCACTACCGGACTCACAAGGCTGAAGCTGAGGAAACCGCTCAAAAAATTGAGACCCTGGGAGGAAAGAGTATGGTATTACAGGGGGATATTAGCAGCCGATATGATTGGGAAAACATCAGAGACAATATTTGTGGTAAATGGGACACCATAGATGTGTTGGTAAATAATGCAGCTATTTTTTACAGAACACCATTTTTTAAAGTGACTGATCAAGACTGGGACAAATTCATGAATGTGAATCTTAAAGGCACTTTTCTGGGTTGCCAAATTATTGGAGAGATTATGTACAACAATCAATCAGGTAAAATAATCAATATTGCAGATGTATCGGCAGAAAATGTTTGGCCTGGGTTTATCCCTTATTGTACCTCCAAGGCTGGTGTCATTGCATTGACCAAGGGAATGGCACAAGCACTTGCACCCCATGTCACTGTGAATGCAGTCTCTCCCGGAACTATTCTTTTGGCTGAAAATTACGATGAGGAAGAGGAAAATCACCTAATTCAGAGAACGCCACTAAAAAGGATTGGTAATCCTGAGGATATCTCAAATACTGTTTCATTTTTAATTGAAGGAAGTAACTTTATCACCGGTACGGTAATCAATGTGGATGGAGGGAGATCATTAACATAATCCTTCAAGATCCCATTGGATTAATTTTTCCAAATAATATTTAAAGAAATAGGACTGGCAAGATCAACAATATTCAATTGTAATTATTACAATTGAAATTCCATGAGTTGTGGGGTGACAGATTTTCAAATAACATTTTTTTGATTATACATTTTATCATTGCTTTTTATTTGGAAATATGGCAACATTCTTAAGTAAAGGAACCATATTGTTGATGATCCTGTATCAGTGATTAAAATCAGGAAAGGAAAAATATTATGATATACAGTGAAGATGTCATACAAGCAATTGGCAGTACACCATTGGTTAAAATAAATAAAATATTAAAAGACACACCCGTGAATGCCTATGCGAAACTGGAATATTTAAACCCTGCAGGAAGTGTTAAAGACCGTATGGCAAAATTCATTATTGAGGATGCCGAAGAAAAAGGTCTGCTCAAGCCGGGCGGCACCATTGTTGAAAATTCATCAGGAAATACAGGTGCTGCACTTGCAATGATTGCCGCAGCGAAAGGATATAAATGCATTATCACCATGCCGGATAAAATGAGCAATGAAAAGAAAAACTTGATGAAAGCATTTGGTGCCAAAGTGGTTGTAACCAAGACGGATGTCCCCGCAGAGTCGCCGGAGAGTTATTACAGCGTAGCCAGAAGTATCGCAGAAGAAACCCCCAATTCATTCTATCCCGATCAATATAACAATCCTATGAACATCGAAGCACATTATCGTACCACCGGCCCGGAAATCTGGGATCAGATGGAAGGGGAAATCGATACATTTGTCACCGGAATTGGTACGGGTGGTACCCTGAGTGGTGCCGGAAGATTTTTAAAGCAAAAAAAACAGGACATCAAGATTGTTGCAGTAGACCCGGAAGGCTCAGTTTTTTATTCCTATTTTAAAACCGGAAAAGTGTCTGATCCCCAGACCTATAAAGTTGAAGGCATCGGAGAAGACTATCTGGTTAAAGCGGTCGATTTTGACATTATAGATGAAATGATTCAGGTCAATGACCGTGATTCATTTTTAATGGCTCGCCGTCTTGCCCGGGAAGAAGGTATTTTCGCCGGCGGTTCAAGTGGCAGTATAATGTGGGCTGCTCTCCAAATGGCAGATAAAATAGATTCACCCCAAAATATGGTCATTGTATTGCAGGATTCCGGAATGCGTTACTTAAGTAAAGTATATAATGATGAATGGATGAATAAGAACGGTTACTTGTAAAATTAGTCATTGAAAAATATCTGACATTTTTAACAGTATTTTCATAATTTAGATTACAAAATCATTTTTCACATTTTTTTATATTAGGCAGAGTAATATAATTCTGACGTCTATATAGGAGTTTTGAAATGAATTTTGAAACCAAAGCGATTCATGTCGGCGAAGAACCCAATTTAAAGGAAGGCGGCACTGGTGATGTTGCTATGCCCATTCATCTTGCCAGCACGTATGCCAGAGAAAAAGTGGATATTCCCACTGCCGGATATGAATATGCCAGAACCGGTAATCCAACACGGAGTGCATTGGAAAAACGACTTGCGAGCTTAGAAAATGCACAATATGCTTTGGTTTTTTCATCAGGACTGGGTGCCGAAACCACCTTGATTTTATCGTTACTCAAAAGTGGTGACCATATCGTTGCTTTTGATGATCTTTATGGTGGAACCCACCGTTTATTCAACAAAATCTTCACTCAAAATTTCAACATTCAAGTCAGCTTTGTGGATGCTCAAAGACCGGAAAATGTGGAAGCTGCCATTCAAAATAATACTCGTCTTATCTGGCTGGAAACTCCCACCAATCCATTACTCAAGCTATGTGATATTCAGAAAATATCAAATATCGCCCAACAAAATAATATTAAAGTTCTCGTGGATAATACCTTTTCCAGTCCTTATTTTCAGCAACCGCTGGATTTAGGGGCAGATATTGTTTTACATAGTACAACAAAATATTTGAATGGACACAGTGATTCAGTTGGTGGAGCCCTCATTCTCTCTGAATTGGAAAACTATGAAAAAATAAAATTTGCCCAAAATGCTGCCGGCGCTATTCTTTCTCCTTTCGACTGTTTTATGATCCTGAGGGGAACAAAAACCCTTGCGATACGAATGAGACAACATGAGCAGAATGCCCTGCATATTGCGAATTTTCTGGCATCTCATTCCAAAGTCAAAAGCGTCATTTATCCGGGTTTGGAGAGTCATCCTCAATATGAGCTGGCGAAAAAACAGATGTCGGGATTCGGTGGAATGGTTTCTTTTGAACTTGATGCTGGTTTAGAGAGTGCCAAAAAATTTGTGGAGAGTCTGGAACATTTTGCGCTGGCTGAGAGTCTTGGCGGGGTAGAGTCGTTAATTGAACTACCATCCCTCATGACACATGCCTCCATTCCAAAGGAAGAACGGAGAAAAATCGGTCTGTCAGATACGTTAATCAGGCTGTCTGTAGGTATTGAAAATGTAGATGATTTAATTGAAGATTTGGAAAGGGCTTTTCTAAATCTGAAATAGTCAGTCCCTAAATTTCTTCATCCTGTGGTTCATTATCAGAATAGAAAGGTTAAAGTATTTATAAAAAAATAATGGATTTATTGTATAGGAAAATATAACTTATTGTAATGAAAGAAAAACTTACAAAATCTTATTGATTCAGGTCCTGATCTTGATGCAAACGAACTTGATAGTTTTCCAATTAAATAACTTCTTTTCTATTTGTAAAATAACATTTACTCTATCCTTTTTATTTTCTAAATCATACGAAAATCCCAAGCCCAAAGGAAAAACTACACTCTAAAGGAGGTCTAATAATGCAAAAATATTTTTTTAAAATCCCAACGCAGTTTAATTTAGTTAATGGATTGCAAGTTCTAAAAATAGCATCACTTTTATTTTTTGCTTTTTTTATCTCACTTTTATTAATATCAGAGGTAGGAGCACAACAAGTTTTTACTACCGATGATTTATTGAGCATGAAATATGTCAGTGATGCTAAAATCAGCCCAAATGGAGACTGGATTGCTTACACCCTAAGAAAACCCAGAAAACCCAGCGAGAAGCCGGGTGGCGCCCATTATGAGTTATACCTTGTTTCTGTGAAAACAGGTAATAAACTACCATTTGTCACCGGAAAAGTTCATGTTTC
>CAZVKP010000314.1:0-4767 GCA_964627635.1 uncultured Calditrichaceae bacterium
GATCTATAATATTTGAAAGTGCCTCGAAAACATCAGCCTCGTTATTATAGGCCTTTGCAGCGAGAGTGGTGATTATGATAGAGATCGGCTTATCATCTAGATCGTCTTTGAACGCGATATCTCGATGCCGCTTCAAAAGTTGAATTGACTTTTGCAATGGAGTTTTGATTCTGTGTTCGGGAATATCATCTACTTCAGCTTTTTCAAGCAAAATTCTACGCATAATTTCCATCTGCCTGAAAAACCATTCAGCATATCCTTCAGGATTGCTTGCCTTCCAGTTCTTTAACTCTTTATCGGGGATTAGAAGAGATCCGTCATTACGATCGTCGTCTGGGATTGCAGGCAGAATGTCCATGTGAAATTCTCCAGCATAGTTTAGCCGCCAGCAACGATTCTTACCCTCAAGTATTTCTTCATAATGGCCGTGTTCTTTTAATCGATTTCCTACGGAGTTATAGATTTTGCTTTGACTAACTTTCGCTGAGATTAATAGCCTACAAACCAAGTCTATATCGAATTCATCACGACCGAGTGGTTTGACACAAGTTCCCAGTTGGATTGAACCCTGTGCAAATATTCTCGGTTGGAATTCAGATAAATTGGAGTCATCGCGTCCGAGCCAATCCCCAACTGCTTCGTATTTATTCTTTGCATCTTTATATTTTGAATCAGGAATATCTAGTTCGTCTGCGATTGATTCTAAGATCGTTCCCAACTGTTTTTGTTCTTCAATAATCATTTCAAAACCTCCTATATTGAATATATTGGTTTAAATTCAACTGCTTCATGTTGAAAAAACATTTCATTTATCTCATTAATTCTATTCCTTGCCTCAGATTCCCCTATCCCAATAAGTTCATCATTGATTCTGTCAAGGCTGTAATTGCCCCCGACGCTTGGATCGATTCTTAAAAATCTCTCTGGACCTAATAGATGGTACGCTTGATTGTTAGCTGAAACTTTCTGTCCATACAGCATAAAATCCATGGCTTTTTTGGCCCATGGTAACAGGCCGCCATAAAACTGAATCCAACCGCTTTGTGTATCTTTATGTGTGGTTCCGATGCTCAAAATGGCAATATTTTTTTTATCTTGACTTAGGTATCCCATCGCTTCGGTCACAGCTATCATGGTCGGATTGTTGGCCCAGATACCTCCATCAATAAGCCGTATATAACTATCATCCACAAAAATCGGAAAATATGTTGGTGCCGTAGCAGTTGCTTTTGCAACGCGCCAGGCAGGTATTTTGTAATCATATCTAAACCTTTCATGATGAGCAGTCTTGTAGATGTACACATCGTTGCGCACAGGGTCAAAAGAAGGAATAATTAGCCTATTTGTGCTATGCCCTAACAATCTTTCTCCAAAGTACTGTTCTTCTTGCAAGTATTCCTTCAATGATCGTGATGAATACTTTCGATAAAATATGTGTTTCAATCCGAAAACTATCCTTTTTATATAGCTCTGCGCTGGAAAAATTTTTGGTCCAGCCACAAGATAAAAATCGAGAATTTCTTTCGGTCTAAATCCCAATCCTAAAGCTATAGCAATAATCCCACCTGTTGATGTACCAGCAATTAGATCAAAATGATCAACCACTTTTTTGTTTGTATTCGCTTCCAATGATGCAAGGAACGAAGCCGTGAATATGCCTTTTAGTCCGCCACCATCTAAGGACAGAATTTGAAATCTACTCATAACCCCAACTCCTCCAAATACCCCCGCATCTCCTTCTGCACCTCCGCCAACTGTTTCTCCAATTTCTCAATTTCCCGCTGCACCGTCAGTCCCTTTCTTTTACTCTAAATGACTGCCAAATTTATGTTTATCATGTCGATAAAACTCTTTTTTTACTACACGTTTTTTCAAAATATCGGTGAGATCGAAACATATCTCAATGAAACGTGTCCTTAGAATGGTCATTTAGGGACACGATTTAAAAACGTGTCCCTGCCAGACACACGTTTTTATTTTGACAACAAATCAAAAAGCTCAGTATTTAGATAGAGTCTTTCCTTGCCAATTATTTGTGACTTTAAGATACCGATGTTCTCGAATTCTTGTAAATACTCGGCTGCTGCTTTGCGCTGGACTATTCCTGCCTTGACCACAAACTGTACCTTGCAATAAGGCTGATGAAAAAGCAGTTCGATCAACTCTTTGGAGTACACCCGCGGTGGTAATTCTGCTTTGGCTTTTTCCAGCGTTTCATCCAAAAGGCTGCGAATCTCCAAAATCCGCTGCCTGGTGAAATCCGCAGTTCGCTCCACAGTATCAAGCATGAATAAGAGCCACGGCTCCCAATCCTGCCTCTCGGTGACCCCACGTAACAGGCGATAATAATCTGCCTTATTTTCGATAATGTATTTGCTGAGATAAAGAATGGGCATTTCTAAAAGCGCCTGCTGAACCAGGTAAAGAATGTGGATAATGCGTCCGGTTCGCCCATTGCCATCGGCAAATGGGTGAATGGCTTCAAACTGGTAATGAATCACTGCCAGTTTAACCAGCGTTTCTTGATTGTCATCAGAATGGATGTATGCCTCCAGATTCTTTAGCTTATCACGAATCAGTCGCTCTCCTTCCGGCGGCGTATAAATTACTTCTCCGGTTGCCGGATTAGCAATTTTGGTACCAGGAGTATTTCGAATTCCGGCCTGATTTCCTTTGATGGTCTGAACCATGTTGATAAACCCATTAGTGGTCAAAAGTTTGCGTTGCTGCAAAACCTGATAGCCCTGCCACAGGGCCTCGCGATAATGTAATACCTCTTTTGTAGCCGCATCGATTTGCCGGGATTTAGCAGCAAACGCTTTAAAAAGGGCATCGTTTGTGGTGATAACATTCTCGATCGCAGAACTATCCTTGGCCTCCTGCAGGGTAATCGAATTGATTAATATATTTTGATTTGGAATGGTCTTGCCCAGGCCTTTGAGTTCGGCCAATGCCCGCGCTGCACTGATGGTCTTCTTTAAAACAGCCGGACTTTCCAAATGCTGTTTGGGCGGTAACAGTGGTAACTCATTATATGGTTTATGGGGCTCGAAACCCATTTTTCTTCCTTCATTACTTTCTTTAAAATTTCAGTTTCATTTAATTCAACCCCAACTCCTCCAAATACCCCCGCATCTCCTTCTGCACCTCCGCCAACTGCTTCTCCAATTCCTCAACCTCTTGCTGCACCGCCGGAATATCAATCTCCTCTTCTTCCTCGAAGGTATCCACATAGCGGGGAATGTTCAAGTTGAATTCATTCTCCTTAATTTCCTCCGGCGTGGCGCGATAGCTGTATTTATCCATGGTGGCAAATTTGCGGTAAGTGTCCGCGATTTTGTCGATGTCCTGGTCGCGCAGTTTATTCTGGCGGGTGCCCTGCTGGTACTCACGGCTGGCATCGATAAAAAGCACATCGGTAGTTTTCTTACCTCTGTTGAAGATCAAAATTGCGGCGGGAATGCCGGTGCCGTAAAAGAGCTTTTCCGGCAAACCGATCACCGCTTCCAGCAGATTCTCCTCGATCAGCCGCCGGCGAATCTTGCCCTCCGCCGCCCCGCGAAAGAGCACCCCGTGCGGCACAATAACGCCCACTTTGCCGGAGCCTTCCACGGCAGTCTCCACCATGTGGGTGATGAAGGCGTAGTCGGCTTTCGATTTGGGCGGAATCCCACGGTGGTAGCGGTTGAAGGGATCGGCGGCGGCATTCTCCTGTCCCCATTTATCCAGCGAAAATGGCGGATTGGCCACCACGACATCAAACTTCATCAGGTTGCCGTTTTCGTCCAGCAGCAAGGGACTGTTCAGGGTATCGCCCCACTCGATGCGGGCGCCATCCATGCTGTGCAAAAACATATTCATTTTCGCCAGCGCCCAGGTGCTGCCATTGCTCTCCTGCCCATACACCGAGATGTTCTGACTGCGAGCCTCCTCCGCCACGGTAATCACCAGCGAACCGGAGCCGATAGCCGGGTCACAAATACGGGAGCCGGGTGCAGGCGCCAGCAGCTTTGCCAGCAACCTGCTCACCTCCTTAGGGGTGTAAAACTCGCCGCCTTTTTTGCCGGCGTCGCTGGCAAAACGCTCGATGAGATACATGTAGGCATTGCCGATGAGGTCTTCGTTGCCAATTACCGACGGACGAAAATCCAGCACCGGCTTATTGAAGTCGTCTATGAGATTCTTAAGGCGGCGGTTGCGGTCTTTGGTCTGCCCCAGGTTAGTCTCGGAGTTGAAATCGATGTCGCGAAATACCCCCTCCAGCTTCAGGCGGTTGGCTTCTTCCACCGCCGACAGCGCTTTGTTGATAATTGTGCCGATATCCGAATCATTTTTTTTGGAAGCAATATAATCGAAACGGCTGTGCGCCGGCAGAATGAAGCGCTCCCGATCCATCTTGCGCTGGATGAGCTTCTCGTTGTTGCCGTATTTCTTTTTGTACGCCTCGTAGTGATCCTTCCAGACATCGCTCAAATATTTAAGAAACAGGAACACCAGAATGTAGTTCTTGTATTCTGCGGGATCAACTACCCCGCGGAAAGTATCGCAGGCCGCCCACAGTGTGGCGTTAATTTCCTGTTGACTCGGTCTTCTTCCTGCGGATGGGGATGCCTTTTTAGTCGTTGCCATTTACCTCTCCTGTGTTGGCTTTTTTTAAAAGTAAGGTCTCAATCATTTTTCTGCGTTTGATTTGAATCTTTTCAACCAATTGGTTTTCTAACTCCAGCAACTGTTGAGTGTAAACAATTTTATTCTGTGTTTCCAATG
>CAZVKP010000315.1:0-4730 GCA_964627635.1 uncultured Calditrichaceae bacterium
TATATTTTGAATACGGATTGAAAATACCGCCAAGTATTGCCAGAAACGCAGCAATAATTGTGTCTATAATAAGACCAATTACGAAAAACAAAAAGCGAATCATGGTTTTTAATTAACCTCTCGCTTGATAAGGTTAAATCCGGTATACCTGCGCAGCGGTTCCGGAACAATTACCGATCCTTCGTCGGTCTGATTCACTTCCAACAGCGAAACCATCAATCGTGAAGTAGCAACACCAGAACCATTTAAGGTATGGGGATAAGTTACACGGGAAGTGGAGCCGGAGCGATAGCGCATATTCATACGGCGTGCCTGAAAATCCTCAAAATTGCTGCAGCTACTGGCTTCCAGCCAACTTTGCTCTGCAGGCGACCAAACTTCCACATCATAGCATTTTGCCGCTGCAAAACTCAGGTCTCCGGAACACAATTCAATAATGCGATAGGGAACGCCCAGCAATTCCAAAATCCGACAGGCATCATCCAGCAATAATTCTAATTCATGATAAGAGTCATCTGGTGGCACGATTTTTACCAATTCCACTTTATTGAATTGATGCACCCGAAGGAATCCGCGGGTTTCTTTTCCCCAGGAACCAGCTTCTCTGCGAAAACAGGCGGTGTAAGCACAATATTTGACGGGCAGAGAATCGGATTGAAAAATTTCGTCCCGATGCAAGTTTGTCACCGGAACCTCCGCTGTCGGAATCAGGTAAAGTTTATCTTTCTCAATGTAGTACATATCTTCTGCTAATTTTGGCAATTGTCCGGTGCCAAACATGCTTTCTTCAGAAGCGAGAAAAGGGGGAAAGACTTCTTTATAGCTATGGTCTTTAATGTGGGTATCCAGCATAAAATTAATTAGCGCTCTTTCCAGTTGAGCCCCTTTTCCTTTATAAACCGGAAATCCGCGACCAGTAACTTTACTGCCCCTGGGGAAGTCCAGAATATCCAATCGGTCGGAAATTTCCAAATGATTTGATATTTCGAAATCAAATTCAGGGATTTTTCCCCAGGCACGGACAACCACATTATCGGTTTCATTTTTACCAATAGGTACCGAGGAATGAGGTAAATTGGGAACTTGGCTAAGCTCACTGTCCAGAGTCTTTTCTATAGCTGCCAATTCTTCGTCCATTTCTTTTATGTTTTTGCTGATTTCCCGAGTTTGGGAAATAACATCTTCTGCCGGTTTTTTTTCTTTTTTTAGTTGTCCCACTTTTTGGGATAACTCATTTCTTTCATGTTTTAGCTTTTCAACATCCTGAATAATTGATCGTCTCCGGGCATCCAGTTCTAAAATGCGATCCACATCAGCGGTTTCACCTTTGTTTTTAATTCCTTTTTTCACTTCATCTGCATTTTCGCGAATGTATTTCAGATCTAACATTCTGACTCCTTCACTAATAATTATTGATTCAGGAATTCCTGAATTGAGTTGATAATATAGTCCTGTTCCTCTTGTGTGAGATCGGGGTGCATGGGTAAAGAAATTACCCGCTTCGCAATGTATTCTGAATTCGGGAATTTCCCTTCCGCTTTTTGGTGCTGTTTGAACGCCGTTTGCAGGTGAAGTGGAATCGGGTAATGAATTGCGTTTGGGATCCCCTTTTCTTGGAAATACTTTTGCAAATCATCCCTTTTACCAGATTGGATGGTATATTGGTGGTAAATGTGTTCTGCGTATTCGGCGGCAAAAGGTGTAATGACATCCGTGTTCTGCAAACCGTGATTATAATATTCGGCAATATCCCGTCTTTTCCTGTTCCACTCATCAAGGTGTTTTAATTTGATCCTTAATATTGCTGCCTGAACAGTGTCTAACCTGCTGTTTACTCCCAAAATTTCGTGATGATATCTTTCTTTAGAGCCATGATTGGCGATCATTTTTAATTTTTCTGCTAATATATCGTTTTTGGTAACCACCATTCCCGCATCACCGTAGGCACCCAAATTTTTACTTGGAAAAAACGAGATACATCCAATTTCTCCGATTGAACAAACCGGTTTTCCTTTATATCTGGCTCCCACAGCCTGGGCGGCGTCTTCAATGACCGGAACTTGATGATTTTCAGCAATCTCCATGATCGAATCCATATCGGCAGGCTGACCATAAAGATGGACCGGAATAATTGCCCTGGTTTGTTCGGTAATGGCAGCCTCAATACGGGAGGGATCTATGTTGTATGTTTTTTCATCGATATCCACGTAAACCGGTTTCGCGCCCAACAGGGCAATAGTCTCTGCTGTTGCAACAAAAGTAAATGGTGTGGTAATTACTTCATCTTCCGGACCAATATCCAGTGCCATCAGTGCCAGTTGTAAAGCATCGGTGCCGCTGGCGCAGGGTATTGCATGCTTTACATTTAAGTAATCTGCTATTTCATTCGCTAATTCTTTAACATCCGGTCCGTTAATAAACTGTGCGGACTCCATCACTTTTAATACCGCTTCATTGAACTCAGACTTTAGGTTCTGATACTGCCGACGCAGGTCGACCATTTGTATGTTCATTTTGCCTCCGTTAAAATTTAAAAGCAAAAAAATATAACAACACCAGTATATTAAATCAAACTTCAAAAAAGTCGAATTAACCTAATTAAGAGAATTGAACAAAAAAATTGAAAAATTATTTATGCAGGTTGTTTAATTTTTCAGATTATTAAAATAACAAAAATCCTCTGCTATTAAACAACAGAGAAAAATTTACCGCTTGCGATCATTAGAATTGATTCAAAACTTGTTGCTGAGTTAAGAGTTAAAAATTATAAAGAGATAAATCTACTATGCGGAAATCTGGCCTGTATCTCATTTGGGCACTTATTTTAATTAAATCTGCCTCAATTACTTTATATGCATCGGATAGACACTGGATTTTTTTCAAAGATAAAGGGCATTATCAGGAAATGACTTTATCTGAACAAGAAGAAGTGGTTAATAAAATTATTAGTGACATAGCCCTGGAACGAAGATTTAAGCGGAGTGAGCCTTCCCTCAAAAAGAAAACTTTAATTGAGGACTTGCCATTGGAGGAATCTTATATTCAAGCAATTGAACAGACAGGGTTTAAAATTCATGGCAAATCCCGTTGGTTTAATGCAATAAGTGGGACCGCTTCTCCGGAAGTATTGAAACAAATAAGAAGCGTCTCTTTTGTAAAATCAGTTAAACCTGTCAAGGGTTGGACATATGAAAGCGATTTTCCGAAGACGTCTTCACAATCACCTCTGAAGAGAAGCGGGCCAACAGAGGGTGATGAATTGGATTATGGCGAATCCGATTTTCAAATTAAATTTCATAATATTAACAGCCTGCATGAAATGGGATTGACAGGTGAGGGAGTTATCATTGCCATGATGGATACCGGATTCCGGCTCACTCACCCGGCATTGGAACATATTAAATCCCAACTTATTGCTGAATATGATTTTGTTCAGAGAGATTCGGTAACCTCTAATCAATTGGGTGATTTAACTAATCAGGATTCACACGGCACCTTAACCTTATCGACAATAGCGGGCTACGTACCCGGACTGTTAATAGGTCCTGCTTTCGATGCCCAATTTTTATTGGCGAAAACAGAAGATATAAGTGTTGAGATCCATATGGAAGAAGATAATTGGACGGAAGCTGCCGAGTGGGTAGAAAGCAAGGGAGTGGATGTGGTCTCCAGCTCGCTTGGTTATTCCATCTTCGATAAAGGAGAGGGGAATTACGCTCCTGCAGATATGGATGGAGAAACAGCTATCATTACCCGGGCTGCTAATAAATTAGCCAGACGAGGTGTTTTGGTAGTTAGTTCAGCAGGCAATGAGGGAAATGGGTCTTGGC
Source organism: uncultured Calditrichaceae bacterium (assembly GCA_964627635.1). GTDB lineage: Bacteria > Calditrichota > Calditrichia > RBG-13-44-9 > RBG-13-44-9 > CAZVKP01. The sequence goes on from CAZVKP010000315.1 coordinate 3,831, forward strand.
ATATCATTACAGCACCGGCAGATGGTTTCAAAGTGCTGACTGTTGGTGCTCTGAATAGTGAAAACCAGGTTGCAGGGTTCAGTTCCCGCGGACCTACGGCCGATGGGCGAATTAAACCGGATGTCTCTGCACTGGGTGTAAATGTTTTTGGGGCTGTGCAAGAAAATGTTTACATTCACGCCAGTGGAACCTCTTTAAGTTGCCCGTTAGTCGCTGGTATAGCAGCTCAAATTTTACAAAAACATCCTGAAATTTCAGTACCCGAATTAATTGAAGTATTTCATAACTCCGGGGACAATCGTGGGAATCCTGATAATGTAAGAGGATGGGGAAAAGTAAATGCGTTAACTGCATTATTCGTGGCACGGGATAAAATGAATGAAAACATGGTTGATAAAACAGTTTATCCACCTTACCCTAATCCATTTATAACAGGAGAACAGTCCCTCACTTTTTTGGTCAATTTGTCAGAAACGTCCTTAATTGAACTGGACATATTCAACATATTAGGTCAAAATGTTGCATCCGTAGATTATAATGGGTTCGAGAATTTGAATTCAATTTTTTGGGATGGGAGAAATTATCAGGGGCATCAAGTCCCAGCGGGCGTTTATATTTATCGGATTCGGACCGACCAAATACACCGTACTGGAAAAATTGTAATACTAAATTGAGCGCTGGCATCTCATATTAACTTTTACACATTGGCTATCCCAAAACCCCTCTCCTCAATTTTAGAAATGGTGTGACTATTTGGTTTTTGGTTTATAAATTAACCCGTTGTGCTAATTAAATTTTGTGTTTGTCTATATCTCATAATATTTGTCTTTAAGAGAATGTGTCATTCCGAATCCTGCTTCTAGCAGGTGCCACATGCTGGTGGCTGTGCCAGGGAATCTT
>CAZVKP010000316.1:0-4729 GCA_964627635.1 uncultured Calditrichaceae bacterium
CATTAATTACGGCGGTCATTTAGGTAACGATGCCCTTTTAAGTATTATTCATGAGGCGCGGGTTCGCTTCCTGTCAAATTACGGTTATTCGGAAAAAAATGTGGAGGGGTGTGGCATCATCATGGCGGATTCGGTTATTATTTATAAAGCGCAAGCCTTTTATGGAGATATACTCACAATCGAAATCACCGCTGTAGATTTTAGCAAACGCGCCTGTGACCTGATCTATAAGTTGGCTAATCAAGCAAATAGGAAAGAAATTGCCCGTGCCAAAACCCGAATCGCATTTTTTGATTATCAAAAAAATAGCACTGTGGCGATCCCATTAAAATTCAGGGAAATATTTGTTTGATTTGAAAATCGATGATTACAGTTTGACATTTCAACCTCCTCTATCAAAATTCTAAAAAGATGTTGCCCAAATTCCCTGGGTGTATTATCATTCTCTCCTACTAAATGTTAATTAAACGAGGGACTTGCAAATGACTGGACAGGGTTCTGGCGGTAACGTTTTAGCTGCGCTTGCCAGCTTAATTATTCCCGGATTGGGGCAACTATTGCAGGGACGGTTGCTTATGGCAATCATTCATTTCGGATTAGCCGCCCTGCTCTGGATTTTTTTGCTGGGATGGATTATTCATTTATGGTCCATTTTAGACGCAGCTAAATACACTCCCAAAAAATAATCTGGCTCTATAGTTGGATGATTGAAATTTTTAATATGGAAAGGGAAGACTATTATGCGAATTGCCATTTTATCTAATGAGTATCCACCAAATGTTTACGGTGGTGCGGGTGTTCATGTGGAATACTTGACTCAAAACTTAGCTCTACTCGATAACCATGCTCACCAAATTGATGTGTACTGTTTTGGGCATCAACAGGAAAAAACCGGAAACATTCATGTAAGTGGTATCGATCCCAAAATTTCACCGCCATTCCAACACAAGAAACATAAACGGTTTATGGAAACCATTTTAAAGGACATCTTTATGATCGGAGCGGTGCCGGAGGCAGACGTATTGCACTGCCACACCTGGTATTCCCATCTGGCAGGGCTGATTTTAAAGCAACTTACCGGTGCCCCGCTGGTTCTTTCCACCCATTCATTGGAACCGCATCGTCCCTGGAAGGCTGAGCAACTGGGCACAGGATATAACGGAAGCTCCTGGATCGAAAAAACTGCCTATCAGAACGCAGACGGCGTTATCGCAGTATCGGAAGCCATGAAAGAAGATGTGATAGAATTGTACCAGGTTTCCCCTGAGAAAACTCAAGTAATCCATAACGGCATCGATTTAAATCAATATAAAAAAGTCGATAATCCTCAACTCGTATCATCTTACGGAATTGATCCGAATAAACCATTTGTACTATTTGTCGGTCGCATCACTCGTCAAAAAGGCATCATACATTTGGTGAACGCCATTAAATACATCGAGCCTAAGGTGCAAATTGTTTTGTGTGCCGGTGCGCCGGACACTGAAGAAATTGGCGAGGAAATGAAAGAGAGAGTCGAGAAAGCACGCGAAGATAGTGAACATAAAATTATTTGGATCCCCAAAATGCTTTCCAAAGAAGATGTTATAACACTTTATAGTCACGCTTCCATATTTGTTTGTCCCTCTGTTTATGAACCGTTCGGAATCATCAATCTGGAAGCAATGGCATGCCATACACCTGTTGTCGCATCACATGTAGGAGGTATTCCGGAAATTATTAATCAAAATGAAACAGGGTTGCTTGTCCCATTGGATCATATTAGCGATAACAATTTTGAACCCAAAGATCCGGATAGATTTTCACAAGATTTGGCAGCGGCAGTGAGTCAACTTTTATCCGATTCCGAAAAAGTTAAAGTGATGGGAGAAAAATCCAGAAAACGGGTGGAAACACATTTTAGCTGGACACGAATTGCCGAAGGAACGTTGGCTTACTACCAGCAATTGATCGGTTAAGCACCCGGTGGTTCGTATGAAATCAATAAAAAATCCCCCATTCCCAAAACAGGAACGGGGGATTGTTGGAATTATTTTCTAAATAAATTTTTATTTGTATTAATTGCGCAATAATTGAATTCGATTTATTAAAGACAGTATCATACCAACACTCAGTATAATAGTGCCGAACCAAAGTATGCTTATCAATGGTTTTTCACTCACTTCTACAGCTAACACATCTTTGGTTTCCGATACCTTGCTTACCGGAGAGATCACAGACAACGCCACCTTGCCTTCGTTTGCATCCAGAGATTCAATTTTCAATCGGTATCCGGAATCCGGAACCGTTACTTCTTCAGCTTGTAACTTTCCGTTCTCCATCCACATTTTGGGTTGAACCGAGTATTCTTTCCAGTAATCACTCTGAGATACCGCAACCGTCAAATCTGCTTTAACGGTCATTGAGCCACTACTGGTGTGATCTCCCACCACAAATTTATTGAAAGTCACTTTCAATCCCTCAAATGGTGTAGCTGTATTGTTTTTTTGAAGCTCAACCCGTTTATTATTTGTACTTTGTGACGGCATATAGGATATGGGAGAAATATAGATGTCTTTGCCTAAACCCACATTTACGTGAGGCGAGAGCATATAGCTTTGGGTAAATTCACTATAATAGAACTGAGGATCTGCTACATAATTGCCGTCTTTCTTTTTCACATTAAGTTTTACACGGTCTTTTCCATCCGGGCTGTCAACAAAACTCACAAACTGAATTTCATAACCAAATTTAGTTTTGGTAAATTCACCGGCGGGTAGTGTCACTTTTTCGCTGGTGTCATACAGTGAAGAAGTGATAATGCCGATGATCATAAATGCCACACCCACATGTGCCAGGTAAGCGCCGGATTTTACAGGCATTCTCCGTAAAAGCTTGACTGACAGGTATGAATTTATGAACACCACAAATGTGGAAAGAAATATCAATAAAATTGAAACCGGTTCTGTTAATCCGAAGATGATGCCCACAATTGTCACCAACAAAGAAACTGCAGTAGAGATTCCAACCGTTTTCTTCTCTCTGAACTCCGAAACTTTCCAGGCTAACAGCGGTGCCAGACCCATGGTTGCCAGCATAAAAATAGCAATGGGAACACTGATGGTATTGTAAAAATCGATGGAGACATTAGAAGGTTTACCAAGCAACCCGGTATAAATAGGAGACGAAGTGGCAATAAAGACGGTGATGCCGGTAAACAACAACGCCATCATTCCCAGCAAAATGAAAGTCTCCCGACTCAGAATACCCTCAGCAAATTTGGGAGAGTCGACATTTGAAACGGATTTAAAGAAATGATATAAAAAGATTGCGGAAAAGAATCCGACAAATGCTATTAAGTACAGGTTTAGTCCGGATTCACCAAAAGAATGTACTGAAAAATCTGTCAGAACTCCGGAACGGGTTAAAAAGGACCCCCATAGTACAGAAATAAATGATAATCCTGCTAGAAATAAGTTCGTTTTAACCAGTCCTTTTTGCCGACCCTGAATGATGAGTCCGTGAAGCAGTACTGCTGCAAATAGAAATGGCACAAAAGAGGCGTTTTCCACCGGATCCCATGCCCAGTAACCGCCCCACCCCAGTGTGACGTAAGACCAGTATCCGCCCAGAATGATGCCGGTTCCCAGTGCCAGCGTAGAAAAAATAACCCAGGGACGGGCATTAATCACCCACTTGTGATATTCGCGCTTAATCATAGCATTCATGGCAAACGCGAAAGCCACAACCGTAGAACTGTATCCGACAAACATGATGGGCGGGTGGATAATCATCCAGGGATTTTGCAATAGTGGATTTAACCCCGCACCATCTGTTGGCGTAAACCCAACCGGTGCCTGTGCATGTTCGTGCCACACCATTGCAAAGGGATTTTTCTTGAGCAAAATCAGTAAAAGAAAGGCTTGAACCAACATAACAAAGAAAATAACTAACGGTTCACGCCGTCCTATAGAACGAATAAGAATGACTCCGAAAATTGTACCGTAAAGTAACCACAATAAAAACGTGCCTTCCTGACCTGCCCAAAATGTAGAGATCAAATAAAAAGTGGATAGTTTTGCGGAGGTGTAACTATACACGTAATTTAATTGAAAATTATGTGTAAAAATATTGTAATAAAGCAAAATAATAGAAAACACCACCGCTACACCCATTACCGTAAAACCACGGTTGGCCAAATTAAAAAAGCGTTCGTCTTTATCTCTATAATAAAGCCAATATGCCGCAACGGAAACCGTCGCAGCAACAAAGGCAATTGAAATTGCAAGAACACCACTTATCATAATTACGCTCCTTCTGCTTGATACTTAGAGGGACATTTCACCAATAATTGATCGGCATTAAATTTACCCTGGTCAAAACGCCCAATCACCACAACCTCAGTGGCTTGTTCAAGATTGGCAGGTTTTACACCATTATAAATTACTTCAAACTCATCACCTTTTTCATCTGTCATACGAAAGGTGAAAATTTTATCATCTACATCAAAATTTTCACTTCCGGGGACCCGCTGCCCTTTTACCTGAACCATTTTTTCACTATTTTTTGCCTCATCCACTGAAACGTAAGGGGTGAGAGATTTGCTCAAATTAATAGCTGCATAAATGATAAAAACCAGGATAATCACTATTCCGATAATATATTTAGGTTTCATCGTTTTCTCCTTCAATAGATTCTCGTTGTGTCAAAAGTTTTTAATATTATAGGTTTTCAATTCTTTATATTTAAT
>CAZVKP010000317.1:0-4710 GCA_964627635.1 uncultured Calditrichaceae bacterium
AATTAATCAACAACATTTAGCATGCTTTCCGCACATCGCCCGAAATGCTCGGATTCATACATTAAACTAATGGTAGCACCCGGCCAGATAAATGAACCGGAAGTCGTTGCCCGCAGGAGATATTTATAATGGTATATTCCGGGTGAAACCCGATCTGCAAAAAGCGCAACCCGTTCGTCATGTAATTCTGTGTGATTAATCGGATTCCATTGATAACCCGCACGCATTCCCCTCTTTTTTCCGGAAGGCGCGTCATAGCGGCTGGAGGTGGTTTTGAGTGAAACATCAATTGGTTCCAATCCGGCTGGAATGGGATCGTCAATCACCAGGTGATAAACCGTCTGCGGCACCAGGAATTCAAGCTCAATTTCCACAACATCGCCGGTCCGGATATTAATTTCATCCTTTGGTATTTCATCGATTTCAGCTTTCAGCTCTCCGGTATTTTTATTGCGAACAGCCCGCTTGACAGAGAAACCTTTTTGTCTGGCTGGCTGTAATTCTTTTAATCGATAATCAAATGATACCAGGTAGTAGAGTTTTCCGGAACCTTCTTTACTTATTTTCAAATCATTTTCACCTGTGGGTAATTTTTCCATTTCTAAAGATTTTCTATAGGAATTATCCTCAAACCCCTGAAATGTTTGAGTGAAAATATTTTTTTCGTTCAAAAGAACCTTTGCAATAAAATCAGGGGCTTCTCCCTCCTTTTTCAAGGAAATTTCAAGCAGCGCATCAACCGCCTTGGCATTTTCGTAAGTATTAATCCATTTGCCGTTTTGGCGCGCATTGAGCAGATAGCGAGCAAATTTAGTGATATAGTCACTCTGGGGCTCCATTTGCAAAAATAATTTGATTGCCTCAGATGTTGTGATCACCGGAGAGTTCATAAATGACCAGGATTGTGGATAATTACCAGGACTTTCAAGATGAGCAGTCTGTGCAGTGGTGAATATTCCATTTTTAATCTCGGTAAGTAAAGTGAACGCCTCTTTTTTCCATTTTGGTGATTGAAACAGCAGGTATGCCAGATGGATCTGTGAATCAAAACTTAATTCATTTCGGCGATTAAAATATTCTTCAAAATAAGTTTCATCGATTTGACCTAAAAAATGAAGTCCCATCAAAATATTCATTCTATATTCTGCCAGTGTTTGCCATTCGTTAAATTTGAAACATGGCTCTCTCAATGTTTTGTTTAAATAATGAATTAAATTTTGTTTGGCTTGGTTGGGAATTTGATAATTCAATTCTTCCAGCCTCTTAAATAAATACGCTACATAAGGCGATAGAAAGCAATTGGACTCCTCACTGTTTTGCCAGAACTTGAATCCACCATCAACATTTTGCAGCTCCAGGGTATTTTGGATATTTTCTCGAATTACTTGATTTATCGGTTTTTCCGGCTCAAGCGGGAAACCGTATTTATCCGAAAGAAACTTAACGGCTGCCAATCCTATCAATCGACTCAACGTTTGTTCCAGACAACCATAAGGATAATCGACCAGGTATTTTGCTCCCTGCGCCAGGTTAGTTAGTGAGGTGCTGGAAAGTAAAAGATCGAGTCCACCCACATCAGCTCTAACAAACTCATCAATTTTAATTTTTTGAGTGAATTTATTGGTTGTTTCCCCTACCTCAACAACCGTCTCGGTCTTGAGTAATTCCTGGACGGAAAGCGGAATTTTGATGGCGTCGGACTTGTTTATCTGCTTTTTGTTATAGATACCTTTGAATATCGCTGTAAAGGTTATTTCAGATGTACCTACTTTTCCAGCTTGAATAGGAAACAAAACCGATTTGGTTTTGCCTGCATTTAAATGAATCGTTTTTTCACTTTCATTACTACTTTGTAAATTAAGACTTTCTCCTGAAATTCTAGCGATAAGACGAACCTCGCCAGTCGCCTCAGTGAGATTGGTTACCGCTACGCCTGCTGAAAATTGATCTCCCACCCGAACAAACCGTGGTAAAACAGGACGCAAGAAAAATGGCTGACTCACCACCACATCGGTTTCATTGTAACCAAACAGGTTCTGTTCTCCCACTGCAACAACCATCACCTCCCATGTAGTTAAATTATCGGGGAGTTTAAATTGAAAGCTGGCTTTTCCATTTTGGCCTGTAATTAACTCAGGATTATAATATGCCAGTTTTAAAAATTCCTTTCGTATCCTGGGCCCGGTTAGTCCTATTTCCATACCACCACCATAACCACTCCCCTTATGAAGAAACTGCTGTTCGGAAACCACAAAGGGACGATTGTCATTCACCCTTGTCGATAAGCTTCGATTCCGGTACATCACTTCAACCAAATCCGGTGGCGTATAACCGGTAAGCGCCAGCACACCCTTATCTACCACCATAACGGTCAATTCACTCCGGATTCCTTTGCCAGTTGTATTGGATACATCTACATCCACCTTCAGCTTTTCTCCGGGACCTGCTTTTTGTCGATTGGGGTGAATGTCAATTTTCAGATGTTTATCTTCTTTTGAAACTTCAAACGGGGCAAAACCAATCCTTTCAATATGTTTTCCTTCTTCCTCTTGCACAGGTACTATTGGTTCTCCCAATCGAAATAATGCTGCTCCAACATAGGCATTGGGCAGCATGTTCCCGGTCACTTTAAAACGATAAGTATATGCACTGCCTTTTATCTTCCTTATTTCCTTTAAGAATACATCCTCCCGCGATACCGTAAAAAACAACTCCGCTTCCGGAAAGGGAGATTTAATTAATGCAACCGCTTCTTCTCCAACTTTGTATTCCGATTTGTTCATCACAATTTCTAATTTGTCTTCGCCGGTTTCCTGCCAGGGGACATATTCCCGTCCGGCTACCCATAAACCGACAGCAGCAGCCGTTCCGCTTTCCGGTTTCTGTTTGGGATATGCTTTGACCAGATAAGAACCGGCTTCCGAGGGTGTAAAGGTAATTTGTTTAGGATTGGAAGCGCTCACTATCTCCCTGCTGTCCAATTCTGTTTTTACAACACTGTGCTCAATCCTGGACTTCCCATCCGGCGTTTTCACTTTTATGGAGTGATATTCTCTTTTAATAAGTTTTACTATTACCGGCACATTTTCCAATATTTTCCCTTCCGGAGAGGAAACCACGATTTCTGTATTAAAAGGTTTATTTTCAGGAATGATATGAGACGATAATTTTATCCCGACCAATTGTGAGTCGGGTAATAAAATGACCCGATTGCTGGCAGAAACGGTTTTCCGGGAAACATCTTCAATTTCAACATCACAATGATAAACCATGGGATAAGGGACATCATCTTCGGGGACATTCAATGTTTCTGTTGCCTCTCCCTGTTTGTCTAATTGAATGCTCTTTTTCAAATATGTGCCTGAAAGTGATGCTTTCTCTTCCCGCAAATATTGCGGAATTCCAAATGAAAATTCGTTCCAACCTTTGGGATTAAAATCTGTTTTTCGCCGGGTGACATTTAAAGAAGAAGTTGCACCGGACATTGGAGCGCCAAAATAATATTCGCCTTTCCAAAAAAGCTGGAAGGGTTCATTCGCTTGGGCAATTTCTTTATCGATATTCAGTGTGGCTTTAAACTCCGGCACCCGAAATTCAGCTAATCTGAAATTGCCGTAAAAACTGATACTCTTATGCGGAGTTTCCGCAATTATCTGATATGTGCCCAGTTTCTGTTCCTCACCAGTAGGTATATCCAAATGAAATGTACCGAAATCCGATACCCGGACGCTGTCGATTTCATTTAATTTTCCGAACGGATCGCGCACTTTAATCCGATACGCTTCACCTTCTCCTGTAAGAAGGGTATCCTGTTGAAGATAACGGCTGACACCTTTTACTTTTACCGTATCTCCGGGACGATAAATAAACTGATCGGTGAATATCGTGCCGCGGGGAATCCGTGTCTCCGATTCCCAACCGGAAGTCACCCCAAAATTCCAAATGCCCGGATTTCCGGAATAAGTGGTTTGGAGGAATGTCCAGTCCTCCCCTTTTTCGGCAATGATCAACAGTTCGGGTGGATTTTCAAATACTATTTCAGAATGTCCTTTTTCCGAGTCGTTCTCAGGTAAATCACTGTCACTTTTCTTATTTGTGATTAATTGAGAAATATCTTCCCGATTTAGTTCCAAAAGTCCCGCCGAATTTGTGACACCTTGGAAGGCAGCATTAAGGGAATCGGGCGACACCCCTGTTTTCTGCTTCTTGAATTTATCAATTGATACTAAGTCTGTCTGACGATAAATTCGAATTTTGGCGTTTGATATTGGTTGACCGTCTGACAATCCATTGAGCTTGATAAAACCTTTACCAGGATAGAATTGCGTGAAAATGCCGATATCGGTTCTTAAAATAAGACCGGATCTCTCAATGGGGGATTGATAACATTCAATTTCCGGTGACTTAATTGTGTATCCCACCACACCAAATTTCTGACCCCGCAAAAATGGTTTTAAATCAACGGAAGTTTCACTAAATCCACTCGTATCTTGCGGAATTTTCAGTATTTTATCTTCACCTTCCAATTGTTCCATTAATTTCCGTATGTAATAGTTATAATTCAGTTGTTCTGCAAGTAAAACATCCCTTGGAGAAAATTTCCTTATTTTGTAGGTTGCCGCATTTATATTTGCCGTTTTCACCGGAAGTGTCGGAGCCATATTCGGTGTAAGCACTTGATAACCATCCGGAGTCCACAGGCGAGGTGTC
>CAZVKP010000318.1:0-4705 GCA_964627635.1 uncultured Calditrichaceae bacterium
TTGTGATTATCAGTTCTTTCTCCCCTTTTTTTCATGAAACTTTTGACACTACCATCACCAAGATTTAAAGGTAAACCAAAGTTTATTACATTTACTTTCCCATTCTCACTCAGGTTGACAAGTTGAAAAGGATCCGAATTAAGCCACTACTAACATTAATTTTATAGACATCAATCGCATATTCATTCTCCTGTATTTATTTAGTTTGATTCCGAATTTAACTACATTAATTTCGCAAACGCAAATTTTTTCAGCCCATTTGCGTACCATAACTTACAATCAAATATTCAATATTTATAGGGTGGATTTAGGGTGTATAACCGGGGAACTTAAATATCTCTCTTTCGTTTTTTAAAACAACAAATTATTATAATGAATACAGGTAAAAATTAAGGGCAAATCAGTTTTCAATTATAAAAAGGTGTCTTCAATGAATATTAAACATTTAAATAAGATGTTTTTAATTATCATATTTTTATTTGGATGCAGTATGGGGCAGGCCGATAAAATGAAGGAGGGAAACAAAGTGAGTCAGCAGAATCCGAATTTGGAAAAAGCCACTTTGGCAGGCGGTTGCTTCTGGTGTATGGAACCGCCATATGATGATTTACCGGGAATTAAGTCCACTACGGTCGGATACACCGGCGGGGATGTACCGAATCCCACTTATGAACAGGTTTCTACCGGCACCACCGGGCATGTGGAAGCAGTCCAAATTGTTTATGACGCCACGAAAGTCGATTATAAACAATTGCTTCATGCTTTTTGGCGAAATATTGATCCGACCAATCCCTACGGACAATTTGCCGACCGGGGATCGCAATACAAAACTGCCATCTTTTATCACGATGAGAGACAGAAAGAATTAGCCATAGAATCGAAGAAAGAACTGGAAGAAACCGGTAAATTTGATAAACCCATTGTCACTGAAATTAAACCCGCACAGGAGTTCTATCCTGCAGAAGATTATCATCAGGAATTTTATAAGAAAAATCCACTGCGGTATTATAACTACAAAGTGGGGTCCGGCAGAGACGGATATATAAAGGAAAAATGGGGAGAAGAAGAGGAAAAATAACCGACGGGAAAAGTTGGTTGTTATATACTTCGTTCGACAACTATCCTTAGTTGTCGCATGGAATACCGTTTGCCGACAAGAAGGGATTCTTGTCGGACTTGGCAAGGGCGCCGTATCTTAATTGACTGCAAAGAAGTGGTTCTTGTCGGACTTAATACAGATCGTCGCGGCGTTGTTCAAAAACGGGTATCTGTCTTCTCACCCATTCAATAGTTTCCTTTTTGATAGTGGCTGTAATCAGTTCTTCCCGATTTTCGGAAGCAGACGAAACGATTACGCCATACGGATCCACGATACGACTGGCACCGCAAAAGAAGGCTTCACCATCTTTGCCCACCCGATTGGCAGCAATCACATATAACTGGTTTTCGATCGCCCGGGCGCGGATAAGGATCTCCCAGTGGACTAAGCGCGGAAAGGGCCAGGCAGAACAGATGACGATAGCATCGACTCCCTGGAGTGCCAATTTTCGTGCGACTTCAGGAAACCGCAAATCATAACAGACAATCAATCCAATTTTCAACCCGTTAATTTCAATGATTTCAAATTTGTTTCCGGGTGTAATAGCAGTCTGTTCATTTAGCGGCGGATATGCCGCCAGATGTGTCTTCCGATATTTTCCAATCAGTTGACCAGCCGGATCGAATGCCACTGTAGCGTTATAGATTTTGTCACCTTCTTTTTCAGATAATCCGCAAACCACATATATTTCAGATTTTGCTGCTGCCTGACTGATTTTTCGAAACGGTTCTCCTTCAGCAGTAGATGCTGTTCTTCGAATGGTCTCCATCTCATAGCCGGTATCTATCATCTCCGGGAAGACCACCATTTCACATCCCTGTTTTTTGGCATCTGCAATATACCTGGTAATCCTCTCCACATTCTGTGCTATATTACCTAATTCACACTCAAATTGGACCACCGCAATATTTAAAATATTCTTATCCATTTTTCCTGCCAAATTTAAAACCGATCAATTATCCAACCATTTATAATATAAAGTTTCAGGCTCAACCGGTTCCACCACCCGAAGCAGAACACGCTGGTCTTTTAAAAAATCGAGCACCATAAATCCGGTATGCTGATGCGCAAATAGGGTGTTCGGACCATCAGTCACCTTGGTAATTTTTTCTTTAGAACCTGCGCCGCTGACTAATAAATATTGGACATTTTGCCCGCCTTTCAATACCTGCAAAACATGTTCATGACCGGAAGCATACACAAGAGGTGGATTTATTGAAAAGGTTCCGGAAAACTGTGCGATCATTGTCTTATATATGGCGTGATCGTTATCTTCATGCTGCTTTAATACATGCCATCGCATCAGCGGGTAGAGCGATCCCACTACTGGCAGAGGAAGCCACGCCCAATCCGCCAAATTGGTTAAAGGAAACAAATGATCCTTCCAATCAAAAAAGCCACCGTGGGGACCATGAGATGCCAGCGGATGGTGCGCAACAACAACAATGTTTCTGTCTTCTGCTGAATCCAATAACCTTTCTAATTCCTGCAATGCACTTTTGTGGTCTTTTTGCGGACAATCAACATTTTCCTGCAATTCCTCCCTGATCCACCAATCAGAGTCCAAAGCAATGATGCGTATGCCTTTTCGGTCAATTTTCACCGGGCCGGGACAACCATTCAGTGGCAAAAAACTACTGTCGTCGTCCATGGATTCTAAAACAAAATTTTGTTGACGAATGAGTCCCTTTTTGCCATACCCCCAATCGTGATTACCGGGAAGGAATACGGCCCTTGCCCCACTCTTTTTTAACACATCAATCTGGGCCGAAAGGCGGCGCTCAGCTTCTCCCCGCCAATCATCTTCAGGTGGCGGCATCCCATTGGGATACAGGTTATCTCCCAAAAAAATGACGGTGGTTTTTTGGGGAAGTTGACCTGCCCAATCCGCTAATTTTTGCAGTACCGGCTCTTTTTCCCGGGGCTTACCGGCATCTCCAATCAGGAGTATTCTCTGTTGAACTTGATCTAAAGAAACTGGTGGTTTTACAGGTGGCTCGCCATCGGAGCGATAGAAGGGATTTGAATGTCCGCAGCCTGTGATATATGTACCCAAAAATACAACCGAAATACTCCACACAATAAATAATTTAAATTTAGTGTTCCAACGGGAAGGGAAATTTTGAATAATATTCATTATTGACACCTATTTAATGATTAAAATTGTTTAGCCCCAGGCTTTCCCAGAGAAATCACCATGTGACAGCCTGAGGTTGGTTGGTATCTACGAATAACCGGGCTTTCCCATAGGGATCACCATGTGATAACCCAATTTTCGTTCAACCACTATTTATATTTTCGTCGCCACCAGTTTTGCCATTTGATCAGTGCTCCCCGGTTTTGTTCGGGATTTTTCATTGCATCATAACCATAGTCATTATTCGATACCGAAACAAGAATATCCAGTGCTTTCTGCCGTAAAAATGGAATTTCACTGGAATAAAGATAATCGATCAAACGTTCACTTCCAATCTTGTTATTCAATTCAAACAGTTTCTTTGCAATTTCGAATTTTTTAAAGGGGTTGTCAACCGAATCATAAATGGCGATGAGCTGTCCAATAGTTGGACTATCAGATAAAATTTTATTCAATTCCGATTCGGTCATTTCCTTTGAATCGCTATTTTGCTTTCCCAATTCACCCGATGTGGATATACTGCTTTCCATTTTATCATGACCATGATTATGATTTTCCTGAAATCCTTTTCCCATCAGCCAGAAAATGAGGCCGGTGAGGGCAAATATCAGAATTCCGGTCACCAGATTTCGCACTGCGGCAGGCTTTCGTTTAGCCCGAATCACATATAATCCCAAGGTGGTTATTAATAAAACCAAACCGTATGTGGCAACTACCGTGGGACCACTGGGCAGATCTGCCACATAGGAAGTATAGAGGCCGAGCATGGAAACCAGTGTCCCCATAGTCCATCCCAGGATTAACTGAAGCCATAATTTATCTGTTATCATAATGGTGGCAATAGCCGGAACCACCAGGAAGACGAAAACCAATAATACACCGGCCGTGCTTACTGAGTGCGTAATCACAATTCCGAAAGACACATAAAAAAGAAAATCCCACAGCCGCACATTAATGCCCTTTTGATACGCAATTTCCGGATGGTTGGAAATCAACAGGAATTTTTCCCGGAAGATAAAATGAAAGACACCGACCACGGCATAAACAATCGCTGCCGTGATAATGGTGTCCCATTTCACCCACAATATGCTACCGGTCATAATTTCTTTAATATGCTCTGCCCCGTGCGGTGCACGGTCCACTACCAGAATGGCAATTGCCGCTGCCAGGGCATACACCAATCCAATAATGGCTTCCTGCGGAATTTTCTCATGCCGGATGCGGGAGAGGGAAAAAATGGCGGCACCGATAATGGTGAATCCCAGTGAGAACCAGTAGGCACCGGTAGAACTGGGATTGATGCTGAACAAAAACGCCACCGTAGTCCCCAATGCAGCAATTTGCGCCAGAGCCAAATCTACAAAAATGACCTTTCGTTTGATCACATGAATACCCAGATAAGAATGGATACCCACCAGCCCCGGCGTCTCTTTCTGGTCAAGAATGACCAGATTTCGTATTTCCTCCAA
>CAZVKP010000319.1:0-4691 GCA_964627635.1 uncultured Calditrichaceae bacterium
ATATTCAGGGAATCCGTGAATTCCCAGGTCTCAGTTTGTGGATCGTATATCTCACAACTTCGGTTATTTAAACCACCAATCGCCAGCACTTTCCCGCTCTTTAATAAAACCAGATGATGGTTGGTCCGGGCACTATTCATGGGAGTCGTTGAACGCCATTCGTCACCGGCAACATCATAAATCTCGGCACTTCTTAATAGTGAGTCTATATCACCGCCTGTTGCCAGGATATTTCCACTGGAGAGAATCACGGTTGAAAATCCCGGTCTGGTGACTTCCATTGAATCTGCTGTGATCCAGCCGCCATATTCCTGGGGAAGTAGGTTTTTCAATAATAGAAAACTAAAAAAGATCATTAAAATATAATTTCTCATCAAATCTCCTTTCATTTCTCATTGCTCCAAAATTCAGCGGATCAAGATCATTTTTCTTACCTCCCGGTAACTCCCTGCCTTCAATTCAACCAGATAGATTCCACTGCTCACCTCCTTTCCCAATCGGTTTGTACCGTTCCAGGTTACCCGGTGTTCACCAGGTGTCATAACATGATTGTCGATTAATCGCACCACCTCCTTTCTTCAAATAAATTGTGAAAAATCTATTAAACCATTAAATAATTACCAGAAATATTATGCGTTAATCTATTGTAAATTTGTATGATAAAGAAATTATAAATCCAAAGAAAAAGGCAAGAATTTACAGGTGGATGTGCATTAAAATTGTGAGAAGGTGAGCAGCCCAGCCCAAAATTACAGTAGGAACTCCCATTTTCCATCTTTTCCTCCCCCACAACAAATATGTTGTGATTTAAATGTTTTATAAATGCAAATAAAAGATAGAAAAAAAAGATAATATTTGGCAAGAAAAATATGTTAAAATGTGAACAAAAATTTTGCTTTCTATCTTCCCGGAAGCTCGGAGCTTCCGGGAAGGTATGTGCTCCTTCGACATGCACCAGCATTATCTGCATAAAAGTTGTGTGCACAATTTGCAAAACAATTTCTTTATTAAATAGGCTAAGAAGATTGCAGGGAAGACTTGATATTTGGATAAATGTAAGAAAGCTATTAAACCAAAGAGATGTGCCCATGCAGGAACATGGGCACCTTAAATCTGCTAAAAATGAAATGTCTATTTATTCATGACGATGATATATCTTGCTTACCACCTTCCATCCCTCATCAAACTTATACAATGAAAGATAATCTGTAAAGATGTGTTTATTTTCACGGTAAAGTTCGAGTTTAGCTACCGCTGCTTTTCCGGTGACATCAATGTTTACAAATTTTGCCGTGGTTACAGGGCGCTGTTCATTCGGATTTTCCATCTTGGCATTTTCCACAGAGGCGATCCAATTATAGATGGGAAATTTTGTTAACCTGTTGTTTCTCTGCCCTAAAAGGTTAAATCCGGGATGGAATCCCTCTCTGGTTTTATCCAGATCACCGCGATTCTGCAGCCCATCCACGTAAGCCTCCTGAATCACTTTTTGAATTGCCGGTTTTTCTGCATCATCTGTTGATTGACTGAATACAACCGATACCAGAAAAAAAATTAAAGCAACCATCAAAATCTTTTTCATAACAATACTCCTAAATTTAGTTTACGATGGCAACATACGATAAAATATAAAACAAGTTTCGAATATTTGTTTATCTTCTTTATTTTGATTAATCAATTGTGTTCCATTAAAAAATATAGAAGATAGAATAAAACTTATTTGAATTGATCACGTATTCTTCATATGATAAACAGATAAAAGTGATCCGGGATTAAAAATGAAACAATCCGATACAAAAAGAGAAGCAGAACCCAGATTACGGGACACACTGCGGGATGATCTTCGTCGCGGAGATTTCGGAAGGAGTGTGAAACGGGACTTCAGGGACCTCAAAGAATTTTACATCACTAAAGAGCGCAAAGAACGTCTGGAAAAAATGGGGCGCCTGAAACGATGGATCTACCAGTTCTTCTGGATGTTGAAAGCGCTGTTCCTCAAACTGACACCTGCACGACGATTGCTACTTACCCTGGCATTATTGTTTTTTTTCATCTCTACTCCCATAACCGGGAATAACAACGAAAATCTTGAGATTGCAGGCATTATCTTAATTTTATTTGTAATTGGTCTGGAGCTGAAAGACAAAATACTGGCGCGCAATGAATTGGCTGCCGGTCGTGCGGTTCAGAATGCCCTGATGCCTCCTGAAAAACCGATTGTTCCCGGATGGGATGTCTTTTTATTTAATCAACCGGCAAATGATGTGGGTGGAGATTTAGTTGATTTTTTGCGAATTGACCAAACCAAATTTTCCATTTCCATAGGCGATGTTGCCGGCAAGGGATTGGGAGCCGCTCTGTTTATGGCAAAACTGCAAGCCACAATCCGGGCTTTAGTCCCCTAGTTTAAGTCGCTCCATGAGTTAGGCAGGAGAATCAATCAAATATTTTACCGGGACGGTTTATCGAACAATTTTGCCAGTTTAATCTATCTCCAGATAGAATCGGATTCTAATACCATTCGAATGTTGAATGCGGGACACATGCCCCCGGTTATCATCCGAAAACAAGACTATGAAGAATTGGGCAGAGGGACAAATGCACTGGGTCTATCCGAAAAATCCGACTATAAAGAAGAGAGAGTTGAACTTGAAAATCAGGAGTTGTTTATCGCATACTCTGACGGAATTACAGAAGCGCGGAACGAAAAGGGTGAGTTTTTCGGTGAAAAAAAATTATTCAATTTAATGATGGAATGTTATGGATTAAGTGCTTCTGCCACCGGCAAAAAAATAATCGAGACAATTTTAAATTTTATGAGGGACGCTCCCACCTATGATGACATATCGTTGGTCGTGTTAAAGAAATTATAGCATCAGATATTGCTCGTTCGGTTATATAATTTTATACAACTCAGTTGGTTTGGGAACTTCATTAGCGGTCAAACCGTTTCTGCATAAAGAAACCTTACTCCTTCCAAACTCAGTTTGGCCGGAGTAAGTGAACTGACTTTGGAACGAGTGGAGATTCGAATTTTAATCTAAAATTAACCAAATTATGAAAAGACCTAAAACGTACAGTTTTTTAAAATTTATAATGATTTTCTTAGCAATAAATATTCTTGCTTTTTATGGTTTAAACATCGGACAGCCCGGAGATAACTCTATGAATATAAAAACAAATAACGACGTCACACTGAAAACCACTCCAAAAATCGATAGCGAAGCACCCAGACAATTTGAAACCGCTACCTTTGCACTTGGTTGATTCTGGGGACCTGACTCCCGGTTCGGGAGTATCCCCGGCGTTATTCGAACACGCGTCGGATATACAGGCGGTGAAAAAGAAAATCCCACTTATCGTAGCTTGGGCAATCACAGCGAAACTATCCAGATAGATTACGATCCCAATCTAATTTCTTATAAAACATTGCTCCGGGTGTTCTGGGACAGTCACAATCCTGTTAGAAAACCGTGGTCGCAACAGTATAAATCCGCCATCTTTTATGCCAACACGCGGCAAATGAAAGATGCTTTAGCTACAAAATTTGAAGAGGAAAAGCGCAGAGACAGAAAAATATACACGGAGATTCTTCCGCTGGATACCTTTTATTTGGCAGAAGATTATCACCAAAAATATGCACTGCAGGGTGAACCATTCCTGTTAAAAGAATTACGGGACATATATCCGAATTTTAATGATTTGATTAATTCTACCGCCGCAGCCAGAATTAACGGATATCTGGACGGCTATGGAACCGAACAAATGATCCGGGAAAATATCGATAAGCTTGGCCTTTCTCCCGAAGCCCAAAAACGCCTGTTAAGAAAAACTGTGGGTACGGTGCAGGAAGAGAATGGCGTATTTTGTAAACCGTATTAAACAGTTAATTATTATTTTCCCTCGATGGAAATTTTACGCACACCGGACAACCGTTTTACAAATTTAGAAGATTATCCATTTGTACCCAGATACATTGAGATTGATGGCTTACGAATTCATTATGTTGATGAAGGCGATCCGAATGCACTACCGGTATTGATGCTGCATGGAGAACCCACCTGGTCCTATCTTTACCGGCATATGATCCCTGTATTTGTTGATGCCGGATTCAGAGCCATCGCCCCCGATTTTATGGGATTCGGTAAGTCTGATAAACCTGCGCATATTTCAGACTATTCTTATCAGCGGCATATGGACTGGATGACTGACTGGTTAAAAAATATTGAATTAAAAAACATCACTTTAATCTGTCAGGATTGGGGATCCTTTATCGGTTTGCGTTTGGCGGCTGAAAATCCGCACAGGTTTTCAAGAATTGTAGTTGCAAATGGATATTTGCCTACAGGGGATGACCGTTTGTCGGTTTTCTTTCATATATGGCGGTTTTTTGCCAGATTTTCTCCAATTCTTCCCATTGGTCTGATAATGCAGATTGGTTGCTTCCGGAAACTATCCAAACAAGTTCTTGCCGGTTATAAAGCACCATTTCCGGATAAACGCTACAAGGCAGGAGCTGTGGCGTTTCCGCGTTTGGTTCCGACCAACACCAAAGACCCTGCTACTCCTGCTAACCGAAATGCCTGGAAAATATTGAGCAAATGGGATAAACCATTTTTGACGGTTTTCGGACAACTCGATCCCATTTTTAAAGATTTCGATAAAAAGATTCGAGTCAAAATCCCTGGTGC
>CAZVKP010000320.1:0-4691 GCA_964627635.1 uncultured Calditrichaceae bacterium
AAGTAATTGATATTAGGGCTACTGAACAAGAGGGATTGGATGATTATTCAATTTTTAACCCAAGTTTCCGGGTATATCTGAGAAAACCCGGTTATTGCTAAATTTTCTCAATTCATTTAGGCACTACACATTTCAATTTGGAATTAATTTAGGCAATAGCATGGTCTCCTTCACCAATAAATTTCAATAAATTTTACTTTGCTGCTCATTCGGCGTTACATTGATTCGGACTCGATAAGCATTATTATCTTTATCCCGTTGTATTACCGTCACCCGGGTGTGATTGCTCAGGATCGTGCGGATAGTGCTCCAATTGCGATGATCTCCGCAGATTCTTAATCGGTGTTCTATACTGTTTAATATGTGATATGCCAATACGGATATAAATAAGTGGCGTCACTACGTGTTTCTTTTTGATGGTATATGGGGCGAAATCCCAAATGACTTTTTAAGGATTCAAAGGAACTCTCAATGCGGCGTATCAGATTATAAACATGCCAAACGGTTTCTTTATCCAAATCTTTGCGATTAGTGCGCAGGAAATAACTGCCGGAGTATCTTTCATTCAACTGTTGGCTGCGTTTTTGTCCATAGCTTATCTCATAAAGACTGTTCTTGGAAATTCCTCTAAAGTCATACCCTAAAAGCTCCCCTAAACCGGACAGCCGCTTTATCCACAAACCGGTGCGGCGCTCACTGCCCGGAAATATCAGACGCCCCAATATGCTCATTATAGCCAGCTTTCTTTGGCGCTCATTCAATCCCAACCGGATAAACAAATCATCCAACTTTAAATATCTTAACCAGCTCAAACCAACTCCCTCGGCGCCTATGGTGCGAGAGTCAATAACCTCTAAGCTATTCAACAACACTTCGGCAGCCGGTAGATGCTCCCGCCCACTATGTTCCTTGTTTAATATGCGCTGCGCATGATAATAAGCCAGGCTCTCTATCTCGGCACCTTCTTCTATAAAAGAGATCTGACCCTTTAGATTGGCAGCAATGCGGCTGGCTAAAAGATGCCATTTTTCTTTGGCTATAGAAAGTATGCCCAGGTTGATAATGGTTCGCTGCCGGGGACCTTCATCGGTGCGGCTGGTTTCAACCAGACGATGGTATGTATACTGTTTACCCTTTCGCCCCTTTTGTTTTATTTCCCGAATAAACATGGGATCATTTAGAATAAACACAGTAGCCAAGTCAAGAATAAACAATTTTTTACTCACTACAATTCTGGCAATAGTATTTTTGATGAAATCTTTCTATAATTCTAGTGAATTTAGCGAACTTTTTTGATTATTATACAAATTGACACCATAAATTCCGGTTGCTATCACTAATCACCGGAAACTTGGGCTAAGACACAAACATATTTTGTACTGATCTTTTAAAGCCGTACAAACGTCCCGTTTCATGTAACCGATAGATTTAGGCGATTGATAGCGTCAGAACAGTTAAAGGACATCAATGTATCTGCTCGGACAGGGACCGCAATTAATCAATTTTGGGGATATCCTTGTGATAACTTTCTCCGCTTCCATCGTGCTGGGATGGTTGTACTTTACCACCAATGGAAGTGTATTGCTCTGTGCGATATATCATGGTTCCATCAATGCAAGTGCAACAATGCTGGCGGAGAGCAGCGGAGGTGCCGGCGCTCAACTGATTTTTCAATTCATTGTAGCGCAAATCATTTTATCTGTTCTGGTGTTTTTCTTTTTCTTTCTACTGCATACTAACAGATTATTCCTCCAAAACAAATTACACGAGATTCTTTAATCATTCGCTTAGATTCACTTTGCAGTTTTTTGCTAAAGTTTACAGCAGCTTTTTCTTACAGAACAAAAAGCGGTAAAATTATTTCATTTTTTAAAATCGTTGATTTGTGACAAATAAAAACTACTTTGATTTTAGAAAAGTTAATTTTAATTAAATATTAACGAAAATTATTAAATGCAATTAGACAGACATAAGGAAGTTATCGTTGAAAATCCGCTGGGAATAACCAGTGCGGACATTATTGTTGGAATTCCTTCATACAATGAGGCGGATAATATTGCATTTCCCACAGACGTTGTAAGTCGGGGATTGGTTGAATTTTTTCCACGAAAAAAGTCTGTTATTGTAAATATTGATAATCATTCTCCCGATGGTACGAAAGATGCATTTTGGAGAACGCCAACAAAAATTCCCAAAATATATGTATCCACCCCGCCCGGCGTGAAAGGCAAGGGACAGAATATTGGGAATTTGTTCGACGTTGCCATGAAATTAAGGGCAAAAGCCATTTTAATTATTAGTGCCGATTTGAAAAGCATTTCTCCGTCCTGGATTCAATATCTGTGCGAGCCGTTGATGAGGCGCTTTGATTTTGTGACACCTATTTATGTGAGGCATAAGAACGATGCCACTATTACCAATCATATTGCCTATCCCATGCTTCAGGCATTATTCGGATTACGGGTGCGTCAGCCATTGGGCGGTGATTTTGGGGTATCCGGTAAATTAGCCAGAGCCTTTTTATCCGAGAAAATCTGGAATGAAAATATTATGAATTATGGGATCGATCTATGGATGACCACCCTCGCCATTACCCGAAATTTTAATATCTGCCAGGCATTTCTGGGAACACCTAAAATTCATCGTCCCGAAGACCCTGCTTCAGATTTATATATGATGTTCAAGCAGGTTGTCGGGACATTATTCGATTTGATGATCGAATTTCAATACATGTGGATGGATACCTTCGACAGTATTCCCAGCAGTATTTATGGGTTCGGTTTAGGAGTAGTGGAAAAACCACCGGAAATAAACCTAAATGCTAAAAAGCTTCATAAATATTTCCTCCAAGTTTTTGATGAATATGAAGACACCTGGCAGCAGATTATACCGCAGGAAGAATATCCTCAGATTCATAGTCTGAATGCCATAAAAGACACCACTAAGTTCATACTGGCCAGTCACTTATGGGCAAGAATCCTGTTTAATTTTGCCGTGGCATATAAAAATCGCCTATTTTCTCCTGAGCAAATCTTGGAGGCTTTAATCCCATTCTACTTTGCCCGGATTCTCTCCTTCAGCAACGAAACCGGAAATTATGAAACTCGTGAATCGGAGGAATACCTTGCGGATACCAATATCATATTCGAACAGGAAAAACAATATTTGATACGGCGCTGGAATGAGTGAAAATGGGGTAATTTTTAATTGGTTTCAACCTTTTTACGACTCTCCGGTTAGTTGCTATCATCCCTTAATTAACGCAAATCTATTCAATTAACTTGATGAATTCCTTGACATGAATGTTTTATTTTATTAAGATAAGACCGTTCGGTCTGTTTTTAAATTTAAAACGTGATCCACTGGAAAAATGAACTGACAAAAATGAGCAAAGGCGAATTAACCAGAGAAAGAATCATTGAGCAGGCGGCGGTGCTGTTTAACAGCCGTGGGTATGCCGGAGCTTCCATGTCGGAATTGATGGAGGTCACCGGATTGAAAAAGGGGGGTATTTACAATCACTTTCGCAGCAAAGAAGAGATTCTGATTGAGGCATTCGAACATTCGGTGAAAATCGTCCGAAAGAAACTTCAAACTGCCATTCAGGATAAACACACACCCCAGGAACAGCTCCAAGGCATTATTGAATTTTACCGGGATTATCCCATGAATCCGGTGGTTAAAGGTGGTTGCCCAATCTTGAACTCCATCGTATATGCGGATAACACCAATTCTACCTTTCAAAAAAGTGTTCGCAAAGCGGTGGATGAATTGATCAGGATATTAGCAGCGATCATCAGTTCCGGGATTCGTAAGGGAGAATTTAAAAAAAATGTTGATCCCGAGAAAACCGCGGTGGTGATTTTTACGGCGATTGAAGGCGGGGTGGCCACGTCCCGCAATTACGAAGACAATCGTTATATGGAAATGATGATCGATCATTTGCATGCGTATGTGAATAAGGAATTATCGAAATAATTTTTTTAACTAAATACAGACCGTTCGGTCTTTTTCTAATACAAAAATTCTGGAGGACTCATTATGAAAAGGCGACTATTTTATATATATGGAATTCTCAGTTATCTGTTTTTTCTGGGCGTATTTGTATATCTGATCGGTTTTATGGCCAATTTTCTGGTGCCGAAGTCTATTGATTCCGGTTCAACCGGCCCATTATTGATTTCACTGCTGATCAACACCGGATTGCTTACCCTGTTTGCACTTCAACACAGCGTTATGGCACGGCAGGGTTTTAAGAAATGGTGGACTAAAATCGTTCCCAAACCGATTGAGCGCAGCACTTATGTATTGTCTTCCAGCCTGGTGCTTGCACTATTGATGTGGCTATGGCAACCCCTTCCACAAACGGTTTGGCAGGTAACCGCTCAACCGGCCACTGCCCTTCTTTGGGGAGTGTTTGGTTTTGGATGGATTTTCCTCTTCATTTCCAGTCGCCTGATCAATGAAAAGCACCTGTTTGGGCTTCAACAAGTGCGGGAATATTTGCAGGGGAAAAAACTATCCGATCCGAAATTTCAAACCCCGGCATTTTATCGCGTTACCCGTCATCCCATGATGTTGGGATTTCTCATCGCCTTCTGGGCAACCCCGCAGATGAGCGTGGGGCACCTGCTTTTCGCAATGGTTTCCACTCTCTATATCATCATCGGCGTTCAGTTGGAAGAAAGGGA
>CAZVKP010000321.1:0-4675 GCA_964627635.1 uncultured Calditrichaceae bacterium
GACCACCGAGATCTACACTCTTTCCCTACACGACGCTCTTCCGATCTCTGCCAAATGAGAAGTATGTTTTCTGATCCTATTTTTGGATATTTTAGGAACTTTTTGTATTTCTGTATGGATCTCTCGATTCTCCTTAATCGAGATTATATTCAATTGTAAATAGTTAGTATCATTTCCGTCAATTGTCCCCCCGGCATTTATAAATCGGAATTGTTTCTTCTGATATTCTGTACTTTCATGGAGGTGACCATGCAGGATCAAATCAATATTATGCCTTCTGAAGAAATTATATAATTTTTCTTTTTTCCGGAGCTGCATCGCCCGACCTTCGATATTTTGCAGAAAACTCTTTTTTTCTTTGGTATTAATATAATCTTTAGTGAAATGATGGTGCATCAGTATAACTTTTGTTCTGTTTTCGCTATCTGTTTTCTCAAGTATTTTGTTTAATGCCAACAACCCATGTTTACAAACTTTCCCTTTTGATGCAAACAAATTTTTAACTTTTGAATATCTGGCAATTGAATTTAAACCAATTAAAACTACGTTTCCCAAAATTTTTACAAATGGAAATAATTCCGGTTCAATCGGGCAAATTATTTCTTCGAATGCTTCAAAAAAATAATATTTGAATTCACTGATTTTGATTTCGTAATCAATAGATTGACACTTTTCGGGAAAGGTAAGAATATCTTCTGCTAAATGCACACCACCAAATATATCGTGATTTCCAATCACTAAGGATAACTTTTTTGTATTCAGAATTCCATATTCTTTAAAAGTCTTTCTCAACATACTAAAATCCTCAGCGTCGGAATTATGACTGATATCTCCGGTAATAACAAAGTGATCTACATTTTGTCGCAGGGCATGTTCTAAAAGTTGTTTGGTGTTATGAAGATTTTCAGGTCGGTGGTTTGTAAAAATATGTAAATCGGATATGTGTGCTATTTTCATGATTTTCTGATCTCCAAATTAACAATCCTTAATCAAGATTCCATTACAGTTGAGATGGTATTTTTAAAACTCCCAATGTTTTTATAATTCAAGAAATAAAAAATGATAACAGCAACTCCCAGAATCATATAAAAGGTTAAAAATCTCCAGCCTGCAGTCGCAATTCCTATAATATTTGTTGGTACCAAGGTTTTGTAGATGAAATAAAATGCCGCTTCTGCACCTCCCATGGCACCCGGAGATGGGACTAAATTTAAAAGTGAGAACACCACCCATTGTAGAATAAAAAATTGAATAATGTTTACATGTATATTGAGGCTGAGTAGAAGTACAGTAATTACAGAGTATCGCAAAGTCCACTGAATCGCTGCCAAAAATAAATTTAACACAAATAGCAGCTTTCCTCTCCGACCGATAAGTTTATATACTTCCAGAAATTCTTTCCAAACTCTCACCAACTTGATTTTAAATTTTTTAAACCACTTGAAAATCTGGTGTTTTCGAAATTTATGAAGTAATGAATGGTTTATTCTAAATAAAAAATATATTAGTCCTGGAAGAATAAGAATACCAGAAAAAATTTTTATAAGAAAAGTAAAATTTAACTGAGAGAGTAAGTCTTGAATAATCGGTAAATTCCAAGAATTAGAAAGTATGAAAGCAGTGGGTAATGCAATAATGAAGAAGGATGCATCTTCTATACTTCCAAGCGTATTGATGGAAAGTGCTCGACCAGTGGATAATCCATAATTCATAAGCATTCCGATTTTTATATAGCCACCACCAATTGCAGTCGGTGTAAAGGCAGCTCCCAGATCCGTGCCAATTACAATTTTAAGTAAGTTCTTGAAATTAACCTTTTTATTGATAAACTTTATCCAGACATGAATTCTCAATGAATGAGTGAACCATGGGACAAATGCCATGATTACCGCAAGCAAAAAGTAACCTGGTGAAAAGTCCGTTAATTTATCCATTATTTCCTGATCTGTGGACAAATATGAGAATATTATATTCCCTAAAACACCTAAAGGTATAATTAACAAGAGTTTTTGAAATATCTTTTGAAAATTCAGATCACTTAAGCTTTTATTACCAATTTTTATCATTATTTGTGCAATTTGGTTATTGGTCGGGATAAAAATTTCTTTGAAATTTTAATAAAGAATTCATGAATCGTTGATTAATTGACGGATAAAATTGTAAGCCGTATACTTTTTTCCGAATTGGTTTGTAATTTTTCTCAGAAACCAATCTTCTGTACAAGTCAATGATTTGGTAAAAACTATTTTCCCAGCTAAAATTTTCCTCAACAAATTTTCTGGCGTTTCGTCCCTTTTCCTGGTAATCACTCATCGCTAAGGAATAAATCTGTCGTGCAATGTCTTCGAAAGAATCAACATTCGCTAAACAACCCATATTCGGTTTTACCCGATCAATTAATGCTCCAGCCTTTACTCCCACAACTGGTAATCCACTAGCTTGAGCTTCTATGATGGATAAACCAAAAGTTTCAAACGGACCGGCAGTAACATAAATGTCTGCAGAAGCTAATAACTTTGCCAATTTTGATTTATTCTGTTGGTAGGGGATGAGGTTAATATCCGGATTACCCTCTGCTTTTTTTTGAATTTTTGATTTAAGCGGACCTTCTCCAATTAAAAATAATTTAGCTTTCAGGGATTCAGGAAGTAATTCAAAAGCTCTCACGAGCAATTCCACTCTTTTTTCCCAATCTATTCTCCCTGCATAAATTAATAATAAATTTTCATCCTTTATTTCGTAACCGCAGCGAATATTTCGGCTTCTTTTATCTGGATGAAATGTTTCTAAATCCACACCTAAAGGAACATACTTAACTGGGGAGATATCGAAATAGGATAATAGATGCTGGTATACTCTTGAACTGGTAATAGTCGCATTACAGAATTTATAAATAATATTTGAATAACTTCTGGTTACTCTTTCGGCAAAGTTAGCAATATAATTCCCCAATATTTTTTTAATTACAGGTTTTACATACGCTTTGGGGAAATCGGTGTGGTAGTAACCAATAATTTTATGTTTGTAGAAAAATTTTGAGATGAAAGCCGCCCATGGCAATAAATAAACACTACCCAGCTCAATAATATCCGGTTTTTCTGTTTTTAATATTTTTAATACTTTATCGATTCTAAAAATAAATCGATATGGTTCGCATCCAGGGACGAGAGGGGCGGATATATGATATGTGGTAAATTGACCATTTTTCAGGATTTGATCATATTCTCCGGGAATGATTAAAAGGTATTCATCATTTGTATGATGTTTAATATATTTTCGTTTTGCCTCGATATAAGTTCGTATACCTCCGCTGCTTGAGGTATAGGATTGAGTCAAGTCGCATATTTTCATTCGCAATTTCGGTTTATAATCAATTGTTTATGCAGATCAAGATTATTTAATTATTCGAATAGTATCTCAGTAAAATGTTGTGATAGTTTTCAATCAATTTGGTATTAACTGCCTCCCAGGATTTCCGGCTTGCAGTTATTCTGGCATTAGCTCCTAATTTTTTTCGATATGTTTCATTTTCTAACAAAACACTGATTTTATCAGCAAATGCTTTTGGTTCATTCGGAAGTGTTAGGAAGCCATTTTGTCCGTTTGTAATCAAATCCGCAACACCCCCTTTTTTAACCCCGATCGCCGGAATTCCTGAAGCAAATGCTTCCATAATGACATTTCCAAAAGTTTCGGTCGTAGAAGGAAATACAAATATATCTGATGACGCATACCAGCGACTTAAATCATTACTAAATTGATAACCGGGAAAGTGGGCATTAGGCAATGTCTTCATCAATTCCTCTCTCATCGGACCGTCGCCAACGATAATCAATTTGAACATGTGTCCTCTGTTTTTAAGAAATTTATCTGCTTCTACCAAATTATCTAAATCTTTCTCTTTTACTAACCGACCCACAAACAGTAGGATAGGGATATCTTTTGCTCCGATAGATTCCCTGAGTCTCAGATCCCTGAATGACGGCGAAAATTTATTGAGATTTACACCGCGTGGCCATAATCTGACCTCCCGAAAACCCTGCTGTTCTAATTCCTCAATCACATTGGTGGACGGAGCAAAGGTAGTGTGCGACCGATTGTGAAACCACCGCAAGTAAGACCAGCCCAATTTTTCAGCCATGCGAAAACCGTAATATTTGAAGTAGGAAACAAAATGAGTATGATAACTGGAGACTGCCGGTAAATTAAATTTATCAGCATAATCGAGACCTGCAATTCCAAGAGGCGTCGGGCTTGCCACATGAATGATATCTGGACTGAAATTATTCAACGCATCATAAAGTTTTTCAAACATGGGTAAACCGATACGATAATCTGTATATAAAGGAAATGGAACAGAAATAACTTCACGTACTCTGTTGTGCCAATTGATGGACGCGTCAGGCTTAAATGGCGAGAAAAACTGATAGTCAATTTCCAGATTTTCCAATGTTTCCGCCAGGCGAGACATGGTATGGCTGACCCCATCTGTTTGCGGCGGTAAACTTTCGGTGAATAATGCGATTCTCATCGATTTCTTCCTATACAATTACAATTGATAATCCAATTATCGCACTTGCACTGCCTAATAATGCACCAACCATAACGTCTGATGGATAATGCACACCCAAATAAATTCTGGAGAGTCCTACAAGAGAAGCCCAGAAATAAAGTG
>CAZVKP010000322.1:0-4670 GCA_964627635.1 uncultured Calditrichaceae bacterium
TCCAAGCAGCTGGGCAGAAGCGGATTACATGGACCGAAACGTTGAATTTAACGAAGATAAAGATAAGAAGGGGCCAATACCGTTGGCTTTAACATCATCTAAAACTTTTGAGGCAAACAAAAAAGCCCAACTTCTGGTTATCGGAGATTCGGATTTTGCTGTGAATTCTTATATTCAAAATTCCGGAAATTACGATCTGTTTTTAAATGAAATTAACTGGTTGGCGGAAGAAGAGGATAAAATAACAGTACGAGCAAAAGAATGGGATGACAGACGGGTTAATCTAACAGCAAAAGACAGTAAAGTTGTGCTTTATGTTAGCGTTATTGCACTGCCGCTCATTGTGGTGATTGCAGGGGTATTCATTTATTTCAGGCGTCGTTAAAAAATGATGTGGAGATTTAATTATTTAGAGATGGAATGTATTTTCAATCATAGTTCGAACGGTTCAACTGGAGGAGAAAAATGAAGCTGAGAAATGTCTTTATTTTGCTGGCGATTTTTATCGTTCTCGGCGGATATGTATATTTTGTAGAAGTTAAACAATATGAAAAAGAACAACAGAGAAAAGAAGAAGCCAAACAAATTTTTAACTTTGAGAAAGATAGTATTGACGCTTTAAATATCAAAAATTTGAATGGAAATTTTGTTATAGAGAAAAATCAAAATGAATGGAAAATTACAGATCCCATTCAAACCGATGCTGATGAAACAGTAATAAATTCCATGTTATCCAGCCTTGAACGAGCGAAAAAAGAAAAAACATTTAATGTGAATCCTGATGAATTGCCGAATTACGGATTGGGTAATCGGGCAATATTTGTGAAAGTGGGATTAAAGAACGGTAAACAGGATTCGTTGTGGTTTGGAGAAAAGACACCTGTGGGAAGTTATATATTTGGCAATAAAACTGATACGACAGTGTTCACCACCAGTCAAAGTATTAAAACGTCCTTTGATAAAAAGCTTTTTGATCTTCGGAACAAAAAACTGTTAGAATTCAAGCAGGCAGATGTTCGAATTATCAATATAAATAATCCGTACGGTAATTTTGAATTTGAAAAAACCGGTAGCAGTGACTGGACTATAAAAAATATCAACCGACCCGGAGATTCTGGAAAATTGAGTGGGATATTGAGCAAACTTCAAAATGGGCGGGCAAAAGAATTCGTGGATGAAGAAGGGGCCCAATTAGGTGAGTATGGTTTGAATAATCCGGCTTATCAAGTTGAACTTTTATTGGGAGCTGAGAAGGGGCAGAAAAAGCTGTTTATAAGCAGAAAAATTAACGGAAACTATTATGCCAAAGATGATGCCCGTAAACCTATTTTCAGAATAGATTCCTCAGTAGTTCAAGACATCGATAAATCCATTAATGAATTCCGGGATAAAGATTTTGCTTCTTTTGAGAAAACCGATGTTAACCGCTTAGTATTGGCGTACAATGATACGTTATTTACTGCGGTGAAGGATACGGCTGATAATTGGCGATTAGAGGGTGATCCTCAAACCCAATTGAAGCAAGATAAAATTCAGACATTTTTCTCGGATTTAGATTTCACAAATGTAAAAGAATTTGTAAAAGACGGTAATTTTAACGCGGCGCTTTACGGATTTAATAATCCCAAATTAAAAATCCAGTTATATCTTGATGAGAATTTAATTCTGGAAGCTAAGTTCGGGAAGCTGAAAAATGACGATATTTACGCTACGAATAATTTATACGACTCAGTTTATTTAATTTCGAAAAGCCGGTTGGAGAAATTAAAGCTTAATCTGAATGATCTCATCAAAGAGCCGCCGTCTTCAGATACACTTGCAGTTGAAGATTAATTTTGTATTTAGAGTATATAATACTGGTGGTTTTATTTTTTTATAGTGAATGTAATAATTGCAAAAATTGAGCAATTTTTATAAGGAGGTAATAAACATTTGTTTCGTTTTGCCAATCCGGAATATCTGATTTTGTTAATTATAGTTCCGCTATTAACTTATTATTACTGGCGGAGGGGAAGTCGATTAACCGGGCAGGTTAAATATTCGACCTTAAAATATATGAAAAATATTCCGGTTTCCTGGCGGCAGCGCTTGAGAAAATATTTCTACGTAGTACGTTTAATAGTTGTTACACTGTTAATTATCGGTTTGGCCAGACCTCAATCCGGGACCCGTAAACAGGAAATTTCTGCTGAAGGTATAGATATTATGCTGGCACTGGATGTTAGTTCATCTATGTTGGCGGAAGATTTTAAACCTAAAAATCGGATTGAAGCTGCCAAAACTGTCGCAGAGGAGTTTATAAACGGGAGAACCAATGACAGAATCGGTTTGGCCATTTTTGCCGGAGAATCATTTACCCAGTGTCCGTTAACGCTGGATTACGGTGTTTTAATTGAATTACTGGAAAAGGTGAAGGTGGCGCCCCGTGAGTGGGACGGAACGGCAATTGGGAATGGTATTGCCACTGCGGTGAGCAGGCTTAAAGATAGCCGTGCGAAGAGTAAAGTGTTGATATTACTAACAGATGGAAGAAATAATGCCGGTGAAGTTGATCCACAAACCGCTGCCCAAATTGCTCAGACTTTTAATATCCGGATTTACACCATAGGTGCCGGAAAACGTGGGTCCGCATTGTACCCGGTTGATGATCCCATTTTTGGCAGACGTTATGTGAACCGACCAGTGGAAATTGATGAAGAGCTGCTGCAACGGGTCGCAGATCAAACTGGTGGCGAATATTTCCGGGCAACGGATTCGGAAAAATTAAGGCAAATTTATAACCGGATCGATGAAATGGAAAAAACTAAGATTAAAGTTGAAGAATTTACCAAATATCGAGAACTATACGTGAATTATGCGGGAGTCGGTTTATTGTTATTAATTGTAGAAGTATTATTAGCTAATACCTGGCTCAGAAAATTACCTTAATCGATTACCGCAGGAGGTGAGTAAGTGTTACGCTTTGCAAATCCGGAATATTTCTATCTATACTGGTTAATTCCGTTATTTATACTGTTTTTTGTTTGGAGTTTTCGTAAAAAACGGAAACTTTTACAAAGAATAGGTGATGAAAATCTGGTAAACCAACTTATTCAATCTGTGAGTCGAAAGAAACAGATTTGGAAAGTTGTGATAGTTCTGCTTGCCTTCTGTTTCCTGATATTTGCACTTGCCGATCCTCAAATTGGTACTAAATTGGAAAATGTAAAACGAGAAGGTGTAGATATTCTTGTTGCGCTGGATGTATCCAAAAGTATGTTAGCCGAAGATGTTTCGCCCAATCGCCTGGAAAAAGCAAAACATGAGATTTCCACATTTATTGATGGCCTACGGGGAGATCGTATCGGTTTAATTTGCTTTTCGGGATTGTCATTTGTTCAGTGTCCGCTTACCCTGGATTACAGTGCTGCCAAATTGTTTTTAAATGACATCGATACTGATATTATCCCAAGACCAGGAACTGCTATCGGAAAAGCAATAACCACCGCTTCCGAATCTTTTGTGACCAAGGAGTTTAAGCATAAGGTACTCATATTAATAACCGACGGCGAAGATCATGGAGGAGATCCGGTGGAAATTGCCAAAGAAGCAGCCAAAGATGGGATGGTAATTTATACAATAGGTATTGGTTCACCACAGGGAGCACCAATTCCGGTTTATGATAAATATGGAAATCGAACCGGTTATAAAAAAGATAATGAAGGCAACGTTATAACAACTAAATTGGATGTTCTTACGTTGGAAAAAATTGCTTTCGAAACCGGTGGTAAATATTACATTTCCAGCCACGGTGAGTCAGAATTAGAGAAAATTTATGATGAAATTGCTGAGATGGAAAAAAAAGAACTATCCTCACGCCAGTTTACTCAGTTTGAAGATCGGTTTCAAATATTTTTACTTGCAACCATAATTTTCTTATTAATTGAAACTTTATTGAGTGAACGGCGAAAAATGAAACAATTAAAATCGAGTGTAATAGCATATGAAACGGCATAAATTCATCTTATTCACAATAATTGTTCTTTTCATTTTTGGAAGTCAAACCCAGTTTTTATATGCTGATATTGATCGATCTAAAGTGAAAAAGGGTATCGATGCCTACAAAAAAGCCCAATGGAATGAATCATTAAATTATTTTCAAGATGCCCTGTTGGATGATCCGGAAAATCCGGTAGGGCATTACAATGTGGCTGAAGGGTTGTATAAGAATAAAAAATATGAAGAAGCACTTAAATCGTATGAAAAAGCGCTCGCAACTCAGAATATTAATTTAAAACAGAAGTCATATTATAATTTAGGTAATACTTATTATCAATTAAATAAATATCAGGAAGCAATTCAAAGTTATATTAAAGCGTTAGATTTGGATCCTGCGGATCGGGAAGCCAAGCATAATCTGGAATTAGTGCGGGCGAAATTGAAAGAAATGGCAAAAAAACAAAAACAGCAACAACAGCCACAATCTCAGCAAAATCAACAGAATAGTCAACAACAACAAAATCAACAGGGAGAAAAGGGATCCGAGCAACAACAGCAGAAAGAGCAGCAAATGAGTGAGGGAGAGCAAAAAGAACAACAGCAGCAACTCGCTCAGCAAAATAAAGATTCTGAAAAGGAAGATGATGGAAAAGAACAACAGGCTCAGCCGATGGAAAGAAAGAAGGAATTAT
>CAZVKP010000323.1:0-4663 GCA_964627635.1 uncultured Calditrichaceae bacterium
AAATTCAACGTTTCATTTAGCGAAAAGTTTTACTTTTGATCATTTCCCCTTAGCTTTGCAAAGCTTGCGGCATTAGTGAGATTCATATCCTTTAAGGCCGCCTCTGGGAATTATTAATTTAAAATTGAATGGTGCAATTTCATAATTTTTATCATCTGCTCTAATCCAGAAATTATCACCTTTTGCATGGACGTTAATCCCTGCAACCTTAAGTGTTTGCTTTATCATCGGGGTTAACATTTCCCACTCATCCGAAGATATATCTTTAAATTTACCATGGATATATTGATGCTCATCCAATCGATCATTGGGATCAAAAAACAGCATATGACCCCGGGAAGCCCCGCCCAACAATTTGGTTCCCCGATACGGTCGATCTTGCAGTTTTAAATTGCCGTTGCTATCGAAATACAATCCCGCAAAGAAGAAATTACCACCCATTAGAGATTCGCCACAATATTTACTGGCACTTCCCAAAATATGAATGTTTAAATCCTGGCAACGCGGATCATTTACAGAATTCGTCCATGCCCGGTCAACAATATCACCAAGGATAAAAACTTCTCCCCCTTTTGAAGCATATCCACAAACTTTTCCGGCATTACCATACACATACAGATATCCATGATGCATTCCCATTGCACAGAAATTCTGGGCATTACCATGGAGCCTAATAATTCCGCCCTGCATAAATGCCCCAAAATATTCTCCAGGAGTGCCGTAAACGTCCATTTCCACATCATCAGTGTCGGTTTTTCCCATCACTGCAGTGGAGATCAAGCGCTGCCCGTTAACCCGGTATAAAATATAGCGACGCCATCCTTTTTCGTAGGAAGACTGTAACAGGGCTGCCAGGCTTCTTTTGGGATCTGTGCCTTCTGCACTAAATCCAGTAGCATCGATAAGCAATGTTTGATCATTCGGTTTCATTGCCCGGGGTACTTCGGGGATTAGCCTGCTGATTTTTGTCCAGTGCCCGGAAGGTCTCTCAGACAGTCGATCAAAAAATTCATACAGAAGTGTCCGGGTCACGTCTAACAGAGAACTTTTTGATTTGTCGCCGGTATTCACCGTTCTCAGGTAATCTATAAAATAAGTTAATAATTGAATTTTTTGATTGTTTAAATTTCGAGCGTCATTAAATTTATTTTCAGTTAGTGTTAGAATTTCAAATAAAATCCAGCGACAGGTGTTAAAATCCCATTCGGATAAATTCATGCGAATCCAATCTTTAACTTCATCAACCCATGGCATTTTTGATTCATTGATCAACTGGTTCAAGTTGTTTTGTAATTCTTCTTTTCCTTCCGGTTCATTAAGTTGCAACCTGTTAATGCTATAGTGCTTACCGAAATCCGATAACTCTATTGACTTCCCATACCGATCAATCAACTCAAAGTCTGTGATTTGTCCATTCTCCGCGTAATGAAAACGGCTGATCATTCCATTGCTCACCACCACCTGATCGGGTGCTGCACCGTCTATCAATCCTTCCTTATCCAGTAATTGCATCATTTGCTGAATGGCTTGTTCTTCAGATGCAATAATACTGAATCCGCGCCGTTTGCCGTTTTGTTTATCCACCCAAAAGGCAGTTGTGCTGGGACGCAGATCCGCCGGATCCTTTAAATCCACCCGTTCTGTCATATTTCGCTCCGGAAGATGCCTTAAGCATAGATATTGATACGGCCCATCCGGCGAACTGGTAAATTCCACTCGCTGCACTTCTTCCAAATGATGTCGTATTTCCGGAGGCATCAGCGCCAGATCGTCACCAGTGGTGGGAGAGAAACTCTCAAACAAAGCCCAATCCGGGTATTCAAGTTCCTCCGCAAGCAGATGAAATTTTAGGGAGGCAACTTCGGTGTCGGTGGTTGCCAGTGGCGGTAAACCGAACTGTTCAACCCGCTGTTTTAAGGTTTCGTAGTTGGTGGTCTCGCCATTGTGCGTGAGGGCAGTATGAAGTTTTCCAAAGGGATGTGCATTCATTTGCTCCACAATTGATCCGGTTGCCAACCGAACATGAATAATATTATTTGGGGAGGGCGGCGTTTCCCAGGGGATTTCACGACCCGCAGTTTTCCAGAGCGCAAAGTTTTTTCCACAAGACATTACCGCGGCAATTTTTCGATTCCTGGATACATACTTTTCTTTGTTTAAAGTATAGGGGAATTTTTGGGCGAAATCTCTTAACAGATAGAGAAAACTTTCTCCATAAACTTCAAGATTGTTTTCGGAGAGCGGATTATCTGCAGCCAAAATGGATAGATATTCTTTAAAAGTTTGGCTTTGCTTCACGAATTCACTCCAATGGTCCGTCTCAATATTCCAAACATAAAGAATCTGAGTTAAGGTTTGCGCATGGTTAAATACAAATAAATCCTCCGCCTTATTCATGAAATCAGCATTCTGTCTATAATTGTGTGATTTTATATCGGGAAAATACTCCCGGATGTAAGCAAAACGGGGAGCATGTAAAATATCATTCTCGATATACTCTTGTAATACGGTGGGTTTTACTCTCACGAAAAACTTGAAAATATCTCCGGGATCGGTATGAGGACCTCCGAACTCCCGATAATCCCGCTCAATACCATCATCCGTGTGCTTATAATTTTCACGAATAGTTTCCGCAGAAAATTCTCCTGAAAAATCAAAATACGCTTCCAAAAATATTTTTCGGATCTTTTCAGCCAATTTACATCGATAATCCAATAAACTACGGCGGGCTGACTGACATAGTTGACTTTCATTTTCGAATGTTGCGTTTGAAAATTGTAGTTCATCTTCAAGTTCTAACTGCAATTTACCTTTTACCATAATCCGGTAGGCATAATCGTGTGGATTCCTGGGATAGCACAATGTTTTACCCACACCAACACCATCCATACCCCGGTTTTTCATGGCTGTTAGGGTAGAATCTAAAATGTAGCTTGGAACCGGATCAGTACCGATAATTGCTGCTACTCCACAGTTACTTTGACCTGTTGCGTGCACCGGTGTTCTCTGCTGCTGCTTACGTCTTAGTGAGAACTCACGATGCTGGCGAATTCTGAAATCAACTCTTTCCTTGAGTCCGAGCCACTGAATCTTATCGTATCTTCCACGCAATTCCCGTATATCCCGAAATCCAAGGCCAGCCAGCGCCCGAATGACCTGCATTTGCATAATGAGAAAAGTATTGACCATCTGCTTCGCATTTAGTTCCACATCCCGCAGTTTCTGCATAATTAAATTACTGGTGGCGATTCCCCGCGAACAGCCATCGTGGCAGTTGCGATTGCGATCGCACCCGATTGCCACCAGCGGGGCAGTGCCCCAAATCACCCCATCAGCGCCCAATGCCACTGCTTTGATGACATCCTCGTAGGTCCGGATTCCACCACTCACAAAGAATTTCACGTGGTTACGCAGCCCATCTTCCACCAAGCGATCATGGATCAACGGAATAGCATATTCAATGTGCATACCCATTTGTCCTTTAATGATATTGGGAGATGCACCGGTTCCTCCGCGCGGGCCGTCCAACCACAACTCGATCTTCATACCGAATTTCCGGGAGTATTCAGAAAGTGCCTTCGATAACTCAACGGTGTTATCTTTTATTTCGCTCGCCTTTTCCTTTAAAATCTCCTCTGAGTTATCTTTGGCAATTCGTCCCAGACCTGCGGCAATAAACTCAATATCCACAGATGGTGAAACCTTCACTGAAACCACCGCCTCGGGATTGATCATCCGTACCATGTCCACAAACGCTTTTACATCCTCAATGGAATAACAGTTGTGAAACGGAAACGGTGAAATAATGCTGGTATATGAATATCCGATGACTTCCTCAGTTAATCTGAGTAAATGTTCGAATTCCAGCGGATCGATTTGATTATTCTGATGCAGTTCATAAGCGTTCTGCTGCAGTTGCCATAACCAGTGTTTCAGTTCCGGATAAACCATCTGATCATCCTGGGCTTTAAGGAAATGGGGATAGGCTGATTTTGCTACATCATGTAAGTTGTGGCTGGCATTTTTCTCGATTCTTTCAATTCTCTGAACTAAATTTTGGATTTTATCGTTATTCAGAAAATCGAGTCCCTGAATACCCCGTAAATAAGACACCAGTTTGTTTACCTTTTGTGCCAGGATGTGACCGCCAATTCCCATTTTCGCGCCTTGACTGTAGGCAATCACGACCCGGCGGGCTTTTTTTATGGTTTCCTTGGTGACGCCGAAAAGACCTGTTTTGAGCTCTGTTGAAACAAATTGCTCATCATTTTCATCAATCACCACATAAAACAAAAATGGCTGCAAATCCGGGAACTGCTTCAGCGTTTGATATATTTTCGGATGCGATCCGGGAGTAATACCGTTTTCATTCAAAATCTGTTTTATTTCAAGCACCGTGTAATGCCGGTCGTGCTCAAAATGGGGTTTCATGATTTGGATATCCGGTTCGGTAAAGAATATCGGTTCCCCTTTGCTGTTCAGGAAAAAGCAGGTGGGATAACCGCCTTCGCCGGTATCGTATTGAGAACCAAGCTCCCGCGCTGCGATTACATGAGCCAGCCAGGTATCCAAACCGATGGAACCAACCGATTTGCCCCCAAACATCCAGGGTGCTTGCAGAATCAAATCTTTATCCAGCGGAACCGCAGTTTGAACTAAATTC
>CAZVKP010000324.1:0-4657 GCA_964627635.1 uncultured Calditrichaceae bacterium
ACAGTTCATCATTTCGATATAATTTGCTGATATACCCGGGGTAGTTGCTCACACAGAGATACAGATCCGGAGCGCCATCCCCGTTATAATCCCCCCACGCGGACATTGTGTTACGTCCCCAGTTATTGACCCGGTATTTGCCGGCCTGGTCTTTGAAATGGCTTGTTTTGTTGACGAACAGTTTGGTCGAATCCGGATAAGTATAGGAATTGTTGCAAACATACAAATCCACGAGTCCGTTTGCATCAAAATCACACCAGGTGGCGCCCCAACTCCCGGGATTTGCTTCAGTGACTCCCATTTGTGAGGCAAGATCGGTAAACGTTCCGGAGATGTTTACATCATTACGGAATAGACGATTTAAGTTTTGCGGTCCGTTAATTGAATATGCGTAACTGGTAACATAGAGATCGCTGTCTCCGTCGTTGTCGTAATCAGCCCAGGCCGCTGCACCACTGGCATAATCGATGTGCTGCACCCCCAGTTGCTGGGCCACCTCGGTAAAGGAGAGGGTTTGGGCATGGGCGGTCAAGAAAAATGATGAAAGAAAAAAGATAAAAGTGAGTCTTTGAGTTTTCATTGATTAATCCTTTTTCTAATACGTTAAAGGATTTAAAGTATTTTCAATTAATCCGTCAACTGCCACTGTTGTATTTGGTTATCGGGTCCCCAAATGAAGGCCCGCTTACCCTGCACATAGAAAAATTGGGGCTGATTCATTTCAACGGAAATCCTTTGCATCGATTTGATTTTTACCGGGTGTTCCAAGGAATAGATAGCAATCTGGCTTTGGCCACGATAGTTGGCATTTTTTGAGAGGACAAACAGGCGGTCGTTTTCCACCCACAAATTAACCGGCTTTCCGGTATTTTCCAGCCTAACTTCGCCGAGAATATTCGCCTCCGGCCAGCCATTCAGACCCAATACCAGGACTTTTCCCGGCAATAACACATAGGCAAAATTGTAGTAAGTTCTAATATCGATGGCCGGTTCACCGGTTAATGGCATGGGGAGCATGACAATGTTTTCCGGGCGGGTGCAGTCGTATATTTCCAGGTGGTTCTTTTCGTTCAAATTTAACCAATAGCTTCGTTTGCCTCTGTCCTGCCAACTTGCGGCGCCAATGTAATATGTATTGCTGACCACTTCTGTTCCGGTTGAATCGAATACTGTAAACGAAGGATGCTGCTCAAATATTTCCCGCATGACCGGCGGGAGGCCTTTATCCCCAGGACTGGCAGTTACGGTTGCAAGAAGTAAAAAACACAAAGGCGCCATCAATAAAACTGATTTCATAAAAATTCTCCCCCATTATCGAATTAAAAATAATTTCCTCACATCCTGTAGCTTATTATCCAGTAACAGATGACAAATATATACACCGCTGGCGGCATCACCTCCTTTCTCATTTTTGCCGTTCCAGGTAATTTCATAAAACCCTTTATGATACTGCTTTTCTGTAAGTGTTATCACCTCCTTTCCGGTTAAGTCATAGATGACAAGCTTGACCTGATATCTCTTTTCTATTTGAAAAGGGATGGTTGTAGTAGCGTTGAAGGGGTTGGGATAGTTCTGATAGAGCTTAAAAGCTTCGATGATTTCGGGTTTTGTGCCGGGACGAAGGCTGGTTACCGTAACCACGGAATCACGGATTTCCAGGAAATGCCCGATTTGCGTGGGAATCACCCCACCCAGTTCCGGGCGGTTGTGTTTGTTGAAAACATGGTTCTGTCCGCTGGTGCGGGTGGTGAAGATCGCTTCTACATCGTACGCCTGGTTGGGATCCAGCCCGAAATGGCAATCATATTCCCCTTGCGATAATCCTCCGTTTCCGCCGCCGTCCACCACTCTCATGCCTGCAAGGGCGTCTGTGCCGGCATGGTAAACCAGTACACGGCTGCCCTGCCGGGTAAGATGGCCGTTTTCGTCTGCCAATCTTACTTTCAGGTAATTTTCGGAATTAAGATCATTGCGATACATCCTGCAAATCTGACGAGGATCGTTGATGACATAGATATCCAAATCACCATCATTATCATAATCACCGTTGACAGTTCCGCGACTATCAAGACTATCATCAATTTGCAGTTGCCCGGCGATTTCAGTAAAACTTCCGATTTGATCAATATCATTTCTAAAAAATAAATTCCTTCCATGTCGCACCGCAACATACAAATCCAAATCCGCATCATTATCATAGTCACCGGAAGAAGCAGAATAACCCGATAATTTATCGGGAAGATTAAGCGATGTTGTCACATCCACAAAATTATCATTTTCTGATAAATCATTTCGGTATAGTTTGCTGGACGGATATAGATGCGGGAATTGCTGGCTGATATAATTCACGATAAACAGGTCCAAATCGCCATCATTATCGTAATCAAACCAGTTTGCTATTCCTGCTGCTCCTGTGTCAGCAATGGAATGATAAGGAGCAACGTCCACAAAAGTGTTATCCTCATTTATCCTGTTTTCATATAAGTTATTCGGGAAATAACCATTTGAGACCGATAAATCCAGGTCGCCGTCGTTATCAAAATCCACCCAGGTGGCTGTATAACTGTTCAGATCGCCGTAGAGTTTGTAAACATCACTCACGTTTGTAAAACGGTTACCGTCGTTGCGAAACAGGAGGTTCATCGGTTCTACCCAACTGAAGACACAAATATACAAATCCTGGTCGCCGTCCCCATCATAATCTCCCCATACTCCCATGCTGTTGTGTCCCCAATTGCTAATACCCAACGCGCCTGCTTGGTTCATAAAATATTCTTCCATATTGACGAACAGCTTGGATGAATCCGGGTACGAATAAGAATTGCTCGCCACATACAAATCAAGCAGTCCGTCTCCGTTAAAATCGCACCAGGAAGCCCCCCGTGAGTCCGGATTGGGTTCATCAATTCCCATGGAAGTTGCTATATCTACAAACTTACCGGTGATATTCAAATCATTTCGGAACAGACGGTTTAAATTCTGGGGACCGGTAACTGAATAGGCAAGACTGGTGACATACAGATCACTGTCCCCATCCCTGTCAAAATCACCCCAGGCTGCGGCACCGGAAGCATAATCGATGTGCTGCACCCCCAGTTGCTGGGCCACCTCAGTAAAGGATAGGGTTTGGGAATTAACTGAAAATATCAAAGAAAAAAGAAAAAAGACAATAAACAGTAGAATCTTTTTCATAAATGATTTCCTAATTGGTTAAAAATTTGTTTTATACCTGATTGTTCGTCTTTATTCGTTCTAACATCAAAAATTTTTAGCCAAATCTTTTACCAGATATCAAGTATTCACCGGATTAAAGCCATTTTCCTTACATCCCGTAATGTGTTATCCAGTAACAGATGACAAATATATACACCACTGTCGGCATCACCTCCCTTCTTCAATTAATTTTTGAAAACCTATTAAACCATTAAATAATTACCAGAAATATTATGAGTTAATCTATTGTAAATTTGTATGATAAAGAAATTATAAATCCAAAGAAAGAGGTGGGAATTTACAGGTCGACGTGCCTTATAATTGCAATACGGATAGCAACTCACCTCAAAACGCCAACAGGACATCTCAATTTCCATTTTTCCTCCCCCACAACAATGATGTTGTGATTTAAATGTTTTATAAATGCAATTGAAAGATAGAAAAAAAAGATAATATTTGGCAAGAAAAATTTTGTTAAAATGTGAACAAGGCGGTGGGCATAATTATCAATGTAACTCATTTAAAATTATTCCCTTAAAAAAGCTTAATTTGCCCGTAGTGTATGTTCTTTCAAAATAATAAAAATCTGTTCGATTGTTTTTTTCAATCTATTAATCGGTAATTTTCATTTAATTTTGGAAATACCAAAATAATTCACCTTGAAGAATAAATAATCATATTTTCCGATTGGATATTCCCGGTAATATGAATCGGTTGTTGACAGGCAAATTCGTGAAACTGCAGCGGCGATACAGTGGCTTACCGGGTGGCTACAATTAGTTAGGTGTTGGACTAGTCATCTGCCTGCTTTATGGCTTATTTTAACATTACATTAACTTAGTTGTCATTTTTTCAACAATGAAATATATTACATCCGGGATTTGAAAGGCAACGAAACAGCCGAATATGACGGCGGCGGTAACCTGTTGGCGGAATATATTTACAGGAACGGCAGCGGCTGGAACATATCCCGAACAGGTGCAGAAATATCTGGAAATTTAATTTAAATGTATTATATTCTTGTCAAGTAAATTATGGAGAATAAAAATGTCTGTAAAAGAATTGGCGAAAAAAGTGATCGACACACTGCCTGAGGACGCTAATATGGATGACATCATTCATGCACTTTATATAAGAGCAAAATTCGATCATGGCATAAGCCAAATAGATGAAGGAAAAGGTATTCCGCATGAGGAAGCGAAAAAGAGAATGCGACAATGGGTAAAGTAATCTGATCGCCTGAAGCTTTGGAAGAAATAAGGCTTATTTATAACTTTATTGCCAAAGACTCTGTAGATAGAGCTGCACTTTTTATTGAAAGAATCATAGAATCGACCGATCTATTGGAGGATTTTCCCTATAAGGGCAGAATTATAAGAGAAATCGGAAAAGAAGAATGCCGTGAAATCATTTATGGCTTTTATCGCATTATGTATGAAATTAA
>CAZVKP010000325.1:0-4622 GCA_964627635.1 uncultured Calditrichaceae bacterium
ATAATCCAACAATTTCTGCAAATACTGAAGATTTTTTTCGATAAATCTAGGCTTCAATAATAAATCTTCCGGCGAATATCCGGTAATCGATAACTCGGGAAATGCAATCAAATCTGTGCTTATTTTTTTGGCTCTTTCAATATATTGGGTAATTTTTCTAAAATTTCCTTCAAAATCGCCAACTACCGGATTTATCTGTGCAAGAGCTAAGCGAAGAACACGCATAAATTTTCTCCAATTGGTAATAAATAATAAGTTAATTTTGTAACCCGGTTTAATCAAGTGGTTTATCTGTATTAGATCAAGCTATCCCCCCATTAATTTAATTTTCTCTTTTTCTCTATTATCC
Organism: uncultured Calditrichaceae bacterium; assembly: GCA_964627635.1. Lineage (GTDB taxonomy): Bacteria > Calditrichota > Calditrichia > RBG-13-44-9 > RBG-13-44-9 > CAZVKP01. The sequence goes on from CAZVKP010000325.1 coordinate 350, forward strand.
TGGGAATTATTTCGAGATTATTTTTGAATTATTTGGAGAATTCCCTATATTTACAACTGACTGAACCGGAGGAAAGACATGAAATTGGTTGATGTGATCAAGCCAGAGTATATTAAAATTCCCCTGAACGGAGAAACCAAAGAGGAAGTCATCAAAGAATTGATTGATATTCTCGCACCCCATAATATTTTCACAGACAAAGAACAAGTATTTCAATCTGTAATGGAACGGGAAAAAATAATGACTACCGGTGTCGGTCGGGAAATTGCAATCCCCCACTGTAAAAAAGGAGAATGCACGGAATTTGCCATTGCAATGGGAATTCATCCCGATGGTGTCAATTTTAAATCCATAGATAATAAACCAAGCAAAATTATCTTTATGTTAGTTGGTCCGGAAGAAAATCCGGGTATGCACATTCGCTTGCTTAGCAGAATCTCAAGATTAATTTCCAAAGATACACTACGCGGTAGCTTACTTAAGTGTTCAACTCCTCAAAAAGCATATCAATTTCTTAAAGAAGAAGAAAAAAAATTCTTTGAGATCGCCTCATGAAATTATTGATTTTTATCTTGAATCAAGAGGAGTATCTGGAGGAGATTCTGGAGGCTTTTCTTGAATTGAATATTGGAGGCGCTACTATACTGGATAGCGTGGGAATGGGATCTATTCTGGCTCAGGATATCCCCATTTTCGCGGGATTTAAAAATCTACTACAGGGCAGCCGAACCGCAAATAAAACAATTATTACCGGTATACCGGAAAACTTAGTAAAACCCGCTGTCGATGCTATTGAACAAATCGTGGGATCTTTGGAAGAACCGGGCAATGGCCTGGTGTTTATTCTGGATGTGGATCAAATATTCGGATTATCCAAAACCTTTTAGCCTATTGTGTCGTTTATTATTAAAAAGATGAGAGAAACTAATGACAAAAAATAATAAATCAGATGAAAATAAGTGGATCAAAATTGGTCCTCTTCCTGGCATTTTGTATGCCGAAATGGTGGCAGAAGTATTAAAAGAAAAAGAGATCCCCTTCAATATTTCTCAGGACGGAATTGCAACAGCATATGGTTTCGCAGGAACAAACCTGGCTGGGAATCAGGCCTTTATCTATGTTCCTGAGGAGTTTGAAGAGGAAGTTCAAAGCATCCTTGATCAGATGATTGATAGTATTTAATTCGTGGTAAAGAGTATTCAACACTGATACTACTTTCACACTGTAGTGCATAGAATTAAAACAATCATTTTACTCCGTCCAAAAATTCTTAGCCTAAAATGGCCGATGACATTCCTATGAATAAATCATGGCGAACTTACCGGAAGCTCAGTCAGAAAAAATACCGGATGGAATGGAATTTGTTTCTTGTGGAAGGCACTCGTTTATGCCTGGAAGCCCTTCGCAGCCAATGGAAAATAGAAGCCGCATACTTCAGTAATAGTTTCCAACGAAATCCCGATTCAGAAAAATTTCAGAGTCAAATTAACCGAAAGAATCTCAATGCACAGGTGTTAACTGAGTCAAATTTTAAGAAATTATCCAACACTGAATCTCCTCAGGGAATCCTTCTGGTCGTTAAAATACCTCAACACAATACATCAGCGGATCAGTTTTTAAAAATAAGCAATATTAACATATTCCTGGATGGTGTAAAAGATCCCGGAAATATGGGCACCATAATCCGTTCTGCAGATTGGTTTGGCATCAAATCTATTTTCTTTTCCGAAGATTGTGTGGATCCATTTAATCCAAAAGTTGTCCGGGCAACCATGGGTTCGCTCTTTCATTTAGAATTGATAAAGGTCGATAAACCTTTTGAAACGATTGAGGAATTAAAAAATCGAGGACATTTTATTATAGGATCTTCCCCTTATTCAAAAAAAATGCTGGCTGAGTTGGAAATTAGACAACCAATTACTCTTGCTTTGGGAGGAGAAACCAGTGGTCTGAGTAAACAATTGCAGAATGCGACCGATGAAATCGTTCAAATCCCCAAGTTTGGATCTGCAGAATCATTGAATGTAGCAGTGGCAGCCGGGATTTTGTTTTATCACGTTTCTCAAAAAATTAATTTATAATGTACTTCCTCTTGTTTTAAAGGTTTTACAGTAAGATGCCTTAGAACTTATATAATATTCTTAAACATTTATTTAACGTTGGTTATCCGGTTCAAATATTTTAGTTTATGCCTGTCGTTTGATATTGTAAAGATTTTAGAACTGGAAAATTGGAGTTTTTATGAACGATAAACCTGTAGTCCCACGGCCTCTGGAAGCTTTTCTAATCATTATTGCGAGTTTTATCTTTGTCATTTTGGTGACCCAGATTCTGGTTATGATATTTATTCCCGATCTGGAGGATGTTAAGCAAAATTCAATAGCACTAAAAATGCTAATCACCTTTGGGGAATTGGGGTTAATAATTGTTCCACTCCTTTATGTAAAGACTCGTCAAATACCATATAAAAAAATATTTCGATGGAATGCCATTCCGAATCCTTTAATTGCCTGGAGTTTTGTTATTGGATTGAGCATTAGTGTGCTGGGAGATGAACTGGATCGCATCGTGAATATCTTTATCCCGGCCCCGGAAATGCTTCAGGAAATTACTGCTGCTCTGCAAATCAATTCTTCTTCAGACTTTATTCTTTTGTTTTTCGGTGCCGTTATAGCAGCATCTTTTATTGAAGAATCCATCATTCGCGGTTTCCTGCAAGTTTCACTTGAAAAACATCAGGATGTGACCAAGGCGGTCATCTACGCTAGCCTGGCATGGACTATCATACACGGAATGCTTTACTGGGCAATTCAAATATTTTTACTGGGAATAGTTTTGGGATTACTGGCCTGGCGGGCAAACAGTATTGTTCCTTCTCTAATTGGCCATGCGACCAATAATACTGCAGCACTGCTATTTTATAACATTAATCAAAAAGACTTGTCAGGAATTTATTTATGGGGAAATCACGTTTCACCAATTATATTAGTGGTTGCCATTTTGGGACTGGTCCAGGGAGTGAAGATGTTTTATAAATACTATGAGAATCCCCTCAACCGGCCACCGGGCTTTAGTTAAGCCATGACCGAAACTTCAGGTTGAATCTGGCCAAACACTTCCAGTAAATTTCGTTCGGCAGCAATAACCTCAATTGCACGAATATTTTTTAGCACATCACATATTGCTTGAGGTGTAACATTTTCCTGTTCTGCAACCTCACGATAAGTACCTAAATCCTGATAGCTCCAATATAACTTATAATGACGCTCATTCCAGCGGGATCTAATAGCAGTAACGAGCGAAAAAATTGTATTAACCAACTGATCTGTTTTACCATCGCCGGAAATTATCCAGGTACCGGCTCTTCGTTTCTTTGCCAAATTCATTGCACGATTTGCCCGGTGAAAAGCTGGTCCATCCATCTCAATCGGGAGAACCCCGCCCATGCGGTAAATATTTCCCACCCCTAATCCGTAATGAATACGAATGGGAAACACCATACGTTCTAAGGTCTGAATCATCTCGTATGCCTCTCCGGGAGATTTCAGTAAGCCCTGGAATTCATCACCTTTGGTAATTGTAACCGGCGCTTCTATCGAATTTCTATATTGTTCGTTTATTTGCACAACAGCAGATTTCACAAACAACTGCGTTTGATACCGATCCATTCCATTAAGTCTTTTGGAACCACTAATATCCCCAATAAGTACAGTAAAAATTTCACTGTTCTCCATAAGGTCCCTCTAAATTTATCCGTTAAAAATTTTAATGATGCTAATATATCGATTACTATTTTCGGCAATCATTCATAAAACTAAAGTACTAATTTGTCTGTTTTTACCTTAATAAAAATTTTGATATGTCGCACTATTCTTCCCAGTGTAGTTGATAAATGCACGACTCATCATTTTCCGCTTCACAGGCCTTCTCAGTTAATGTTACAGACTTCCCCCCACAAATCACAATTCCTTCTTTTAAAAATTCTTGCATAAACCAACAATACGGTTTATGAACATCATCATCATAAAAAAATTCAATCTTTGCGCTATGGTTGCCGGATTTGGAATATTTATAAATTCCAAATTCCCAAAGATGATTATATAGGTTTTCTAACTGAGCCAAAAATTTTTGAGCACTCCTGTTTTCAACATAATTAAAGAAGTAACGACTCAAAATAATGTGAGCATATTTTTTTCCAATATTTTTGAAAATAACCTCCAACGGTTCACTTATGGTTTCTCCAATCGCACTATCAAAATCTCTTAATAAGTGG
>CAZVKP010000326.1:0-4591 GCA_964627635.1 uncultured Calditrichaceae bacterium
TTCTGAAAAAAGCATAGTCGCTTTGCAGGAGAACAATTATGTAACAGATCAACGGGAAGTTTTGAGAGTTATTCTGCCTAATAAAAGGGGGGCTTTGCAGGATTTAGCACTGAAATTAGGAAATGCCGGTATCAATATAAACTATCTCTATGGCGCTCTTGAACCGGAACAAAAACAAGGAGCAATTGTCTTAGAAGTTGATAATTCAGAATTAGCCCTGGATTTATTTCGGAATCATAAATTTTAATTCTTTGGGCTTATTTAAATTGAAATACCCCAAATCAGGTATAAAATATGCCCGATTTGGGGTATTTTTTTTACCGGAAAGTAATAAATGCTTTGTTTTTATTGAACTTATACTTTTGGCACGAAATCTGAATTGAAAGGGGATGATGATCTGAATAATAAACAAGAAAGGAGAATAACATGCGACGATATTTTATTAATGGATTTGTTTTGATTTTGGGGCTGATTATAGTCAGTTGGTCAGCAGTGGGCAAAGATATGGATACTCGTAGAGTGATGATTCACAAGGAAGAACGGGCGGCACTTGGCGTAGTGATTAGAGATGTGGATTCAGAAAAGCTGGAGGAGCTAAAGTTGGATGGTGGTGCCGAAATTGTGGAGGTTTTAGAGAATTCTGAAGCGGCAGAAATAGGATTACAAGAGGATGACATAATCATCAATTTTGATGGCAATCCTGTTAAAAATGCAGAAATGCTCAAAGATTTGGTCACAGAAATTGAGGGTGAAAAAACAGTTGAACTACAGATTTATCGTGATGGCAATGTAAAGTCATTTGAGGCAAAATTGTCTCCTGTGGAACCCAGAGATATTCATGTAGATTTTGATGGACATGACTTTGATTTTAAACACTTGAAAAAATTACCCAAAATGTTCGATAAACGTTTTCATTTTTTCGGTGATCGGAAAGGCGGATATTTGGGAGTTTATGCTGAGAATTTATCCGGGCAATTGAATAGCGGCAGGCGTCGCTCATGAGATAAAGAATCCACTTAATGCAATTAATTTAACCATTGAGCATTTAAAAGATAAATATGATAATTTGCAGGCACAAAATTATGTGAATACAATTCAATCGGAAATTCAACGATTAGACAAAATTGTTAACAATTTTTTAAGTTTTATTCGCAGTGAGAACTTGCAAAAGTCGGAAACCGATGTCAATCAATTGATTGATGAAGTATTACGATTATATAACCGTGAAATGAGTGAGCAGAAAGTTCGGCTTAAAACTGATTATGCCAATAATTTGACCCTCCCATTGGATGCGGAGAGATTTAAAGCAGTGGTTGCAAACATTGTGTTAAATGCCCTGCAAGCCATGCCCAATGGCGGTGAGTTGATTGTATCCACAAATACTAAAGAAAGGGCTATCATATTTAAAGATACGGGTATCGGAATTTCTGCCAAAAATCTGGAAAATATTTTTGATATTTTTTATACCACAAAATCCACCGGCACCGGGCTGGGACTACCCACCGCCTATAAAATTGTAAAGGAACACGGTGCGGAAATGGAGATCCGAAGCAGTGAGGGAAAGGGAACCGAAGTGCAAATCCAATTTTAATGATGGTTGCTGATGAAGATTTTAGTGATTGATGATGAAAAAAGTCAACGTGAAATATTAGCAGATATTCTTAGTGATGCGGGCTATTCAGTGACAACCGCTTCCAGTGGTGAACAGGGACTTGAGAAAGTTTACACCGGAGATTATTACCTGGTATTGACAGATTTAAAAATGCCGGATAAGGATGGAATTGAAGTATTAGATTCGATTGTAGAATACAATCCGGATATTCAGGTGGTGCTTATGACAGCCTTCGGAACGATTCCGAGTGCGGTAAATGCGATAAAAAAAGGTGCTTACGACTATTTAACCAAGCCATTTCAAAAAGCTGACCTTTTACGAGTGATAAAACGGGCTGCCGAAAAATCCCGAATTGTGGAAGAAAATCAACGTTTAAGAGAGGCGATCAAGCAGCGGTATAGTTACCATAATTTGGTGGGAAACAGTTCTTCCATGCAAGAAGTGTTTAGGCTTATCGACCGAATTAAAAATGTAGATGCAACAGTGTTAATTACCGGAGAAAGTGGAACTGGAAAAGAGTTGGTGGCACGGGCAATTCACTATAGCGGAAAACGTAAAGATGCGCCCTTTGTCACAATTAACTGTGGTGCGATTCCGGAAAATCTAATTGAAAGCGAGTTGTTTGGTCATGAAAAAGGATCTTTTACCGGAGCAACCACTTCAAGGTCAGGAAAATTTGAACAGGCACATACCGGCACCATTTTTCTGGATGAAATAAGTGCCATGCCGTTATCTTTACAAGTGAGATTGTTGAGGGTTTTGCAAGAAAAGTCTATCGAACGGGTGGGGGGTAAAGCACCAATTAATTTGGATGTTCGGGTGATTGCTGCAACCAATGACCAACTTTGGGATAAGGTTGAGCAAAATCAATTCAGAGCAGATTTATATCACCGGTTAAATGTATTTAACATTCATTTACCACCATTAAGTGAAAGACGCAGAGATATCCCATTATTGGTTAAACATTTTCTCGAAAAATTTTCCGAACAATATCATAAACAAACACCAGCGCTTTCTCCGGAAGCATTAAACCGATTAGAAAATTACGATTTTCCCGGCAATGTGCGTGAATTAAGTAATATTCTGGAAAAAACCATCATTTTGAGTGATCAGGAAATCATTGCTGAAGAGGAATTGATGATGCCTCAGATTTTATCTTCGGGAGAATATGGAACATCTGACGGTTCTACAATTCCGGGCGTTGAAAGGGAAATGATTGTCTCAGCTTTAAAACGTCACAAAGGGTCGGTTAAAAATGCCTCAACTGAATTAGGAATAAGTTATAAGACCCTGCAGTATAGGATCAAAAAATATGGGATTCAACGGGAAAAATATCGGTAATAACCTGTTTTTATTCTATTTCCCCATCATCATCGCAATAGCATGAATCACTCTGAAACTTATCCCATTCCGCTTTTATTTTCTCTAATTCCTCAAGGTAATTGAGGATGTCATTTTTTCCCTGTATAATTTTTTTACCATCTTGAAGTACCGGAAAATTCGCATCTTGGGGAATCCCATTTAATCGATCGGGGTTTTGATCTATATTAATTACTTCATGGGATAACACCAGTTCTTTTAAGGTATTTTGAATATTTTGAGATTCAACGCAATTTGATTTTTTGAATAGATATATCATGATTTCCTCTGATTGTTTTTTTTTCTTACGCATATTTGGGATAATCTTTCCATATAAATTTAATTTCGGAAAATAGAATTCAATTTGTAGAATTTGAATTAGTTGATTATATATTTAAATACAAAAATTTTGGAGGTGTTCCAGGTGAAGGTCATTATTTTGGGTGCAGGACGAATTGGAAGTGCTATGGCATCAGATTTATCGGTGGATTCACAACTTGCAGTCTCGGTTGCTGATATTGATGAAACGTTACTCGCGCACTTGAAAGAAAAACTGAGTGTAGAGACTATTAATTCAGATTTATCGAAAATTGACAATGTGAAAAAATTGGTTGAAAATTATGACATTGTTGTCAATGCTGTCCCGGGATTTTTAGGATTTCAAACTTTTAAGGCGGTAATTGAGACAGGGAAACATGTGGTAGATATTGCTTTTTTTTCTGAAGATCCGTTTCAATTGAATGATCTGGCAAAGAAAAAAAATGTAGTAGCGATTATGGATTGTGGTGTGGCACCCGGCATGAGTAATATGTTGGTAGGATATGTGGACCAAACTTTAGACACAACAGAATCCGTGACCATATACGTTGGTGGATTGCCGGTGGTGCGGGAATGGCCTTTCGAATACAAGGCGCCCTTTTCTCCAATCGATGTGATTGAAGAGTACACCCGTCCTGCGCGATTGAAAGAAAATGGAGAAGTGATAACCCGGGAAGCACTTTCGGAAGTAGAGTTGCTTAACTTTCAAAATATCGGGACACTGGAAGCTTTTAATACTGATGGATTGAGAACATTATTGGAGACAATTAATGCTCCAAACATGAAAGAAAAGACCCTTCGGTATCCGGGACATGTGCAGAAAATGGAAATGTTAAAACACACCGGTTTTTTTGACCAAAGGACAGTCGATATCAAGGGCAACTCTATCAAGCCCATAGATTTTACTACCAAATTGCTTTTTCCGATGTGGGAATTAAAGCCCGGTGAAGAAGATCTGACCCTGATGCAGATAATCGTTGAAGGGAAAAAGAACGGCAAACAGCTTCGCTATGTTTATGAGTTATTTGACCGATTCGACTCGGAAACTCATACCACTTCTATGGCGCGAACAACCGGTTACACAGCAACAATGGCAGTGCGAATGATTGCTTCTGGAAAGTATGTAAAAAAGGGAGTCTCCCCGCCTGAATTTATTGGTCAGAATTCAGAATGTGTAGATTTTATATTGAAAGGATTGAAACAGCGGGGTGTTGTATATAATGAAAATGTGATGGAGACAGATTAAGTTCAGATATCCTGACTTAGTCGTAATATACGGTTGTCTTTGTACGCCAGTGAGAT
>CAZVKP010000327.1:0-4583 GCA_964627635.1 uncultured Calditrichaceae bacterium
TCCCCGCCATAATCAATATCCTCTGCGTGCAACTCAACATGATCCGGAAAAATATGGAGTACCACCTGCGATGTCATTGGATTGGAAAACAGTGAAACCCGTTTAACAGAGGAATAAAACTCGTCACTATTAACCAGCATCTCCAAAGGCGTTTCTTCGGGAATAACTCTTTGATAATCTACAAAAGCTTCGTCAATGAGCCTGGCGTACAATTGCGTTTCTGCCAGTTCGAAAAGTGCATGTTTCTCGCCAAAATGAATAGTACTACTGCCTTCACCATCCAAATTCCGAATGACAAAATTCAATGAGCGCACCGGAATAATTGAAGAGACCTCTTTATCTGGGAGCGAATTACTGGTATAACTCATCCTTGCCAAACGGTGCCCGTCTGTAGCAATTGCATCCACGTGGCCCGGAATAAGATTGAAATACACACCCGTCAAGGCTGCCCGGACTTCGTCCGATGAACAGGCAAACATGGTATTTTCCATTAATTTTTTAAAAATACCATTTTCCAGAGTTACTTGCTGAATCCCTTCACCCAATACCGGACGTTTGGGAAATTCAGATGGATTTACGCCTGAAATTTTGTATTCACCAACTTTAGAGGTCACCTGCATTCTAAAATGTTCATCCGTTTCAAAATGCAGTTCTATGTTAGGTAGTTCTCGTACAATATCATGAATTAATCGTCCGGGAACTGCAATTGACCCTTCTTCGGTAATGGAGGCTGGTGCCCACGAAACCAATGTAATTTCCAGATCAGTTGCAATTAACTTTAGTAAATTGTCTTCGGTGAGTAAGAGTATGTTCTGGGTCATCATAAAAGTCGACCGCTGCGGAATCACATTGACAACCTTCTGTAGTGCATTGTATAATTCATCCCGCATGACTGTAAAATTCATGATCGTCCTCCATTTACAAATAGTTTTTAATCCAAATAAGTTAAGAAAAAATAAAGGATTTATCAAGCAAAAATAAACTCAGTATCACAGCCGTATCTTATTATTTTTTCTCAATATTAAGTAATATTTTGATCAGGTTCGGAAAGAGATTTTTTTTTCTTGATTAGTTGATTTATCATTTCATAAGTTAGGTGAAGCTCTATTGTATATTGAATTAAATGATTAATCAATAAAAGGTGTTATAATGAAAATTAAACTCCCACCCTCTTCTCAGAACTGGATTTCATTGATTGGTGCAACTATTGCTGTAATTAGTTTCTTCATGATTGTGTTTCTGTTTTCAGTGACTATTGTTTTGGAACAACGGGCGACTTATTTGGGATTGGTCATCTATATTTTGTTACCTGCCGTGATGGTGGTTGGATTAATTTTAATTCCAATTGGTATGTATTTAAAAGTTCGCAGAGAACAGAGAACCGGAGAGAAATTAGAATCCAAGTTGCCGCGTATTGATTTGAATGATCTGAGACATCGCAATGCATTTTTTATTTTTTCAATTGGAACCACCATATTTTTATTTCTGTCAGCGATTGGGAGTTATGAAGCGTTTCATTATACAGAATCGACTGAATTTTGCGGCACCTTATGTCATTCGGTTATGAATCCTGAATATACGGCTTACCAGAATTCTCCCCACGCACGGGTGGGTTGTGTGGATTGTCATGTGGGACCGGGAGCGGATTGGTATGTCCGGTCGAAAATGTCCGGTTTGTACCAGGTATATGCAACAGTTGCCGATATTTATCCCAAACCTATTCCGACGCCCATCAAGAATTTACGTCCTGCCCGCGAAGTATGTGAGCAGTGCCATTGGCCGGAAAAGTTTTACGCACATAAATTACGCTTAGAAACACATTATTTGGCAGACGAAAAAAACACCCAATGGAACATTCAATTGGTTATGAAAATTGGTTCCGAACATCCGGCATTGGGGTTGAAGGAAGGAATTCACTGGCATATTAATCCCGATGTAAAAGTAGAATATGTGGCAACCGATGAAACAAGAGAGGAAATTGCCTGGGTTCGGTATACGAACCAGGAAACCGGAGAGGTTAAAATTTATCAGGATGAATATAACACATTGAGTGAAGCCCAACTTGATACCATGGAAATACGAACCATGGATTGTATTGATTGTCATAACCGACCCTCTCATCTTTATCGTCCACCTTCCAAATTTGTTGATGAGGCTATGACAGCAGGAAATATTCCTGTTGAGTTGCCGGAAATCAATTCAGTGGCATTGTCAATCTGCGCCGAAGAATATCCCTCGATGGATTCTGCCATGACCTATATTGAGAAAGAAGTAACCAGTTACTACGACGACAATTATCCTGAATTGGTGAAGGAAAAACCGCAATTGGTTGCAAAAGCGATAAATGGGATTCAAAACGTATTCTCAAAGAACATATTTCCCAATATGAAAGTCCGGTGGAGCGCTTACCCCAATCATATCGGTCACATGGAATTTAACGGCTGTTTCCGTTGCCATAACCAGACTCATGCAACAGAAACCGGCCAAACCATTCGGATGGAATGTAATCTCTGCCATACCATCAAAGCACAGGGTACACCCGGAAATATGGAATATGCTGAATTAAATGCTTCTTTGGAATTTAAACATCCGGTGGATATATATGGTGCCTGGCGGGAAAGTTTGTGTGCGGATTGCCACACCGGTATGAATCCCTAATTCACAGATTTAGTTGAATTTGTATCTTTAGACTATACGTAAAAATGATAATTTAGACTATCGTCTGAAAGAAGTAGCAGTAATTCGGATTATCTGCCTCGGAGTAAAGATCGGGATAATCAATTGAAGCGATCGTATCTTTAAAACCTGAATTTTATATCTCATTAATTCTTTTTTTAGTTTTGAAGGCAAAAATTGATTTTTATATCATTTTGTGAATAATATAATTTAATAGTGTGTAGTTCTATTTAATTATATTAAAAATTATATATTGACAAATCACATTTTTTTTATAAATTAACAGTTCAGATGTGTGATGTTTGATACTCAACGATTTTTGAGTTAAAACCGAATTTTTTGTATACCACAGGGGCAAAGTTTAAAACTAAATCTTTGGACCTCTTAAAATAGAGCCTTTTAATTTACAATCTGCTTAATACGTTTTAATCGTTTATATATAAATTTATTGTTTATTTAATCTTTATTTGCAAGAACGGTTGTGTTGGCTGGGAATTTCATCATTGGAATGTTTTAATCCGAGGTTAAGTTAATGGATTCCGCTATTAAGCAGATTGAACATTTATATAAATTTTGCAAAAATTTAGATGCCCGCCTGTCCCGAATAGAAAAGCAATTAAATATTCAATCCACTGATCAAGACTTTGTTGAAGATACCGGAACTGAGTTTTCGCCTAAACTTCCCCAATTTTCAGACTCACTTGAATTCCAGATCGGACAATATTGGTTGGCAAAATTTGGTATTGTTGTTATTTCCTTAGGAATTGTCTTTCTACTTACTTTTCCCTATAAAGATGCACCGCCCATCTTTCCGAGTTTATTGGGTTATGGGTTGGTCGGTGTTATATTCATTTTATCTTACTATTGGAAAACCTCCTATAACTTTTTATCGCGCTATTTATTAGGAAGTGGGTTAATTTTACTATATTTTAGCACTTTGCGTCTTCATTTTTTTAGTACAAAAGTTGCACTCCACAATTTTAATATCGAACTGTTTTTATTGATAATATCGGTTGCCATTGCTTTTGTTGTGGCAGTCAAGAGAAAGTCTGTTTATCTCGCCGCCATGTCGCTTACCCTGGGCTACATTACCTGTATCGTGAGCGATTTACCTTACTTTCTTTTTATTCTAAATACCAGTTTAGCTATTTTGGTTGTGTATCTGAAAAATAAATATGACTGGCATAATTTTATCATTTATGGAATTATCCTCACTTATTTTGTCCATTTCATATGGTTTTTAAACAATCCGCTGCTGGGGAGGACCATTCAGCTTGTCAATGAACCTGAATTGAATCTACTTTTTCTGCTGTTATATGGGCTGATTTTTGCAACAGGAAATTTATTCAGAAATAATGAAATTCCGGAAAACAACCTAGTTATTGTTAGCACATTTCTTAATGTTTCCGGATTTTTGGGACTTTTTCTGCTGATAACCATATCAAAATTTAATCAGAATATTTCCCTTTTTCACATGATGACCTCTGTTTTATTTTTGGGATTATCGGTTGTTTTCTGGATTAAGGAACAAAGTAAATATTCTACCTTCTTTTATGCCATGCTTGGTTATGTTGCCTTAAGTGTGGCGATTATCTTTTATTTTCCAAAACCGGATTTCTTTATTTGGCTTTGTTGGCAGAGTTTGTTAGTATTATCAACCGCTATCTGGTTCCGCTCTAAGTTTATTGTGGTAGCCAACTTTTTCATTTATTTATTGATTTTTCTCGCTTATCTGGTCTTTACTACCGAAGTGAGTGCAGTGAGTATTAGTTATGGTATTGTGGCTTTATTGAGCGCCAGATCATTGAACTGGAAAAAACATCGCCTGGAATTGAAAACCGAACTTATGAGAAATGCTTATTTGGCTACGGCATTTTTTATTATTCCTTATGCACTTTATCATACCA
>CAZVKP010000328.1:0-4578 GCA_964627635.1 uncultured Calditrichaceae bacterium
TAACCGTTTCCCACGAAGTGGTGCCTATGGCAAACGGTATTAAATTAATTAGCACCACGAGTAGCTATAATTATTTTTAAGCGTTTGTTGATGCTTTCAATAACTCGCCAATAGTCAATTGAGTCATTAAGACCGGTAAATTTAATCCTTTTTCTACAGAAAAACAAATGTCTTGCTCCGGAAATATTTGTGCTGGAATATTTAAATTGAAAATTATAATTTTATATTCATCCCAGGAAAAACAGGGAACAAACAATTTGCAAATGTCCGGTTAGAAATCGGGAATGTAAAGGACAAGCTCTGAAGGGGGATTGAATTGTGATATATATTTATAATGTTTTGCGAAGAGAAGATTAGAAATATAAGAATATAAATGTGCCCTAATATAATCGGTGAAAAATATTTGTCTTAATTAAACAAATTTAATCTAAAGAATATAATTTTACATAATATTATTGATATTTGTGTTTGCTCCTATTATTTTAATTGTTCAAATATAAAATCTCAAAATGGAAACCGAGCGGGAAAGTCAATTCAAAAATAAATTATTAAAAAGGGATTAAACGGTAATTCGAAAATATTCCAGATAACCATCATTTGTTTTGATATACAATTTAATTTCATTAGATTTCATTAGTACCAGTTTAGAATTTTAATTCGGAGCAGATAAATGGGCATTTTCATTGGTATCGATGTTGGGACGGTAAGTGTAAAGATAGCTTTAATTAGTGATAAAGAATCAATTGGTGTTTTGGATAAAGCAGCCAATCGCACTGATCTTTTCTATCTTCCCGATTCAATAAATCGTCAGGGACGAGCGAGAAATATCAATCTTTTGGTAACCCAATACCGGCGGTTGAAGGGGAGTCCGCTCAAATCCACATTAGATTTGCTGAAAGATATTTTAACGGTAATTTCAAGAAATGAAATTAAAGGTATGCGCGTTTGTGGGTCCGGAGGCGGTCTTGTAGGACAAAAATTGGGAATTAATTACGAGAATGAATTTAGAGCTATTGCCCGTGGAGTAGGGGAATTCTATCCTCAAATATCCACTGTTTTTGAGATGGGTGGTCAGAACTCCAAATTTATTGCACTCGATCAAGATAAAGAAAGCGGTGCCATGGGAATAGTGGATTACGAAAAGAGCGGAGATTGCGCAGCCGGTACCGGATCGTTTCTTGACCAACAGGCGATTCGCCTGAAATACCAGATTGATGAAATCGGTTCGGTGGTTTCCGAAGCGGAGCGGAGTGCCAAAATTGCCGGAAGATGTTCGGTTTTTGCCAAGTCCGATATGATACATGCCCAACAGAAAGGATATACACCGCCGGAGGTTTTGCGAGGATTGTGTGAAGCGGTGGCTCGAAACTTTAAAAGCAGTATAACCAAAGGAAAGCGGATCAAGAAACCGGTATTGTTTATAGGCGGGGTGGCAGTAAATTCCGGTGTAGTTAGCGCAATGCGCGAAATTTTTAAACTTACCCCGGATGAACTCGTCGTTCCGGAATACCATGCCTGGATTGCCGCTATTGGAACCGCACTGGCAGAACAAAAAGCGACTCAACACTCCGGTTTCGCGGGTCTCAGTCGTTTAGCCGATTACAGCCAGCAAAATGCAACAAGTTTCCCATCTAGCGAGCCACTTTCTATGGACAACGTGGTCTTATTAAGAGATCGGGTGAAGCCAAGGATCCTGCAGGGTGAAAAGGGCGTTCCCGCATACTTGGGCATTGATATTGGTTCGGTGAGCACTAATCTGGTGGTCATTGATGAAAAAGGCGGTATGATCAAGGAAATTTACACACGGACGGATGGGCGACCCATTGAGGTTGTAGACTTTTGCCTGAAAGAGATCGAGAGGGAAGTGGGTTATCATATTGAAATTAAAGGAGTGGGAAGTACCGGATCGGGACGGGAATTGGTCGGGGAATTGGTGGGAGCCGATGCTATTCATGATGAAATTACCGCTCATAAAACCGGCGCGGAATTTTTAGCCCGAACCATGCTCGATGCCAAACCGGATACCATTTTTGAAATTGGCGGACAGGATTCCAAATTCATCAGTTTGGAAAACGGTGTTGTGGTAGATTTTGCCATGAATGAAGCCTGTGCTGCCGGAACCGGTTCGTTTCTGGAAGAACGGGCAGAAGAATTGGGAATTTCCATAAAAGGTGAATTTGCAGATTTAGCTTTGCAGTCTAAAGCGCCCATTAAATTGGGAGAACGCTGCACGGTGTTTATGCAACAGGATGTGGCGATGTACCAACAGCGCGGGGGAAGGGTACCGGACCTAACCGCCGGACTGGCTTATTCCATTGTTTACAATTATTTAAATCGTGTAGTTCGGGGAAGGAAGATTGGAGATGTTATATTTTTCCAGGGCGGAACCGCATATAACGATGCCATCGCCAGCGCGTTTGCCAAAGTTTTGAATAAGAAAATTATTGTTCCTCCCTATAACGGAGTGGTTGGTGCGGTTGGTGCTGCGCTGCTTGCAAAAGAAAAAGTGGATTTGATGAGACGACCCTCAAAATTCAGAAGTTTTAGTCTGGAGGATGTGGATTACTCTCTGCGGGAATTTACCTGTAAAGCCTGTTCAAATTTTTGCCACATGCAGGAATTTACTGTAGAAGGTGAAAAAACATACTGGGGTGATCAGTGTTCGGATAAATTCCGGCGTAGACAGGCAAGCGAGAAAAAGCCGGTGATCGATGATTTGTTGAAATACCGGCGCGATTTACTATTTGATGGCTATGATCCGGATGTGAGCGGGAAGGCAACCATTGGTCTTCCCAGAGGGATGTATGTTTACGAGCAATTTCCTTTCTGGAATACCTTTTTCAGGAAGCTGGGCTACCGGGTATTACTTTCGGATGAAACCAATGCCCGAATAGTACGCCAGGGTGCTGAGGCCTCCGTTGCTGAACCCTGCTTTCCGATCCAGGCGTATCACGGACATGTCCAAAATCTGCTGGAGAAAGCAGTGGATTGGCTTTTTATTCCCAATATGGTCAATGCGGAGACGCCTTTTAAAGATGTAAACAGCTATTATTGTCCCTGGGGACAAACTATTCCTTTTGTGGTGCGAAGTTCCCCCAACTTTTTAGAAACTGCTGATAAAATTTTGCTTCCCTCTCTTCGGTTTAGAGAAGGTAAAGAGGCAGTTGGTAAAGTGTTGAGTGAGGCTTTGAAACCATTGGGAGAAAAGAAAGCAGCAGTCCTGAAAGCGCTGGATTCTGCTTATGAAAAATCAAGAGTATTCCAAAATTCTTTGCTTAAAGCGGGTGAAAGAGCCTTGAAAAGGCTGAATCAAAAAGGTGAGATTGGAATTGTATTAGTTGGCAGAACATATAACGTGCACGATAAAGGGATGACGCTGGACATCGGGAGCAAACTCCGGGACTATTACGGTGTGAATGTTGTTCCTATGGATTTCCTGCCGGTTGATCAGGTGGATATGTCTGATGTGAATTCTAATATGTATTGGAATTATGGTAGAAAAATATTGGCAGCCGCAAAAATTGTGGGGCAGTATTCCAATCTCCACATAATTTATCTCACCAATTTTAAGTGCGGTCCGGATTCTTATATTAAACATTATGTCACTAAAGCATCCGGTAAACCTTTTTTAACGTTGCAGTTTGATGGTCATGGCAACGATGCCGGTTACATCACCCGTTGCGAAGCATATCTGGACAGCAAAGGGGCACTTCGCTGGTGGCGGGGAGATGCGCACTCCAAATCTTCCAAAACTTTAGAGGCTTTACCCGTATGAAAACAGATGCAATAGAAACAACTCAAAATAAAACCGGATCGCTGATTGGGCGCGACCTTTACATACCCCGAATGAGCGTTGACGGCGCAGCGGCAATGGCAGCTTCTTACCGTGCAGTGGGAGTTAATGGACAGTTGGTCCCGGAGGCCGATGCCCGTACCATTGAACTTGCCCGGCAATATACCATTGGAGAAGAGTGTTATCCGGAAATCGTGACCCTGGGCAGTTTTCTGAAAATTATCGAGCATCCGGATTTCGACCCGCAAAAAACGGCATTTTTACTTCCTACTGCAAATGGTCCCTGCAGATTTGGTCAATACAAACAGTTGCTTAAAAAAGTTCTTGATGATAATCGATTGACCGAGGTAATGGTGGTTTCACCCAGCAGTGCCGATGGCTATGAGGGATTCAGCGAACAGGCTAATATTTTGGTGAGATTGGCCTGGATGAGCCTGGTATGTGCGGATGGACTGCGAAAATTGCTGCTTCAGACCAGGCCTTATGAAAAAAATGCCGGTGATAGCGATAAAGTGCATGCCGAAAGCCTGGAACTGCTTTGCAGTGTTATTGAGAAGCCGGATGTGGCACTAAAGGACAAATTGTGGATGTTGACAGAAACCATGAATAAAATAAAACAAAAGTTTGAAGCAATTCCTGCGGAATATACCAAGGACAAACCATTGATTGGTGTGGTCGGAGAAATTTATTGTCGATTGGATGACTTCACCAATGCCGATTTGATACGCCGCATTGAGAATTTTGGTGGTGAAGTGTGGCTGGCTTCCATTGCAGAGTGGGTGTTT
>CAZVKP010000329.1:0-4552 GCA_964627635.1 uncultured Calditrichaceae bacterium
CGGTAAGCGCGGCAGCAATAACCAAAAAAGGCGAGCTGAGATCGTGTGTTACAAAAAAAGCCAACACGATACCAAGCAATATCGAATGACTGATTGCATCGCTCATCATCGCCATTCGTCTCAAAACCAAAAATACGCCGGGTAAGGCACAGGCAACAGCCACCACCATAGCAATAAATTGAATTTCCAGTTGAGCTGCCAACATTATTTATCGCCTCCCTGTTTCGCCAATTTTTCAGCTTTTTGAAAACCCTCTTTGGTCAATACCCATTCCAACTGCCCGGTCCGCTTAACCAGATTTCTGGATTCCAACTCTTTCAAGCTTCGATCCACACCACCATGACCGATGCTCATGGCTCGTAAAACTTCGATGGGGTGTCCGTGTTCACGATCTTCATGCTGTTCCGCCAAAATATACAAGTCGCTTAACACCGCTTCTATTTGTAATCTGCGACGGTTTCTCTTTTCTTGAATCCAGGACCAGAGGAGTCCACGATTTGGTGCTATTGTCACTGAAATGATCACAATTAAACTGACGGATAAGACGATGGTGGGTCCGGTAGGCAATTGCGTGGTAGTACTACTAATAATGGCGCCGCTCACACCGGCTAATGCGCCAAAAAATGCTGCCAATACAACCATAATCCCTAACCTGTCTGTCCACTGTCTGGCGGCTGCAGCCGGAGCAACCACCATGGCACTCATTAAAACAACACCCACCGTTTGCAAACCAATCACAATGGCGATAACCAACAGGCTTGTCAAAAAGATATCCAGCACCCTGATGGGAAATCCCAGACTGGAGCCATAATCGGGATCGAAACTCAGGAGTTTGAATTCTTTCCAAAATAAAGTTACAAAAAATAACACAATTGCACTTAATATTGCCATGGTAATCACGTCCCGTTGAAGAAGCGCCGCCGCTTGACCGAATAAAAAATTGTCCAAACCCGCCTGATTTGCATAGGCTTGTTTTTGAATAAATGTCAACAACACCAATCCAAATCCGAAAAAGACCGAAAGAACCAATCCCAGAGCACCGTCTTCTTTAAGTCTGGTATTTCTAACAATTTTCATAATGCCGAGCGTGCCAAGCCAACCGGCAATAGCGGCACCGATCACTAAAATTAAGGTCATTTTCGAGCGAGTTAATAAAAATGCCAGGGCAATTCCGGGTAAAGCTGCATGCGAGATGGCATCGCCAAGCAAACTTTGTTTTCTGAGCACCGCGTAACTGCCCAGTGCCCCGCTTACGATTCCCAAAACACAAGAGCCCAATGCCACTGTGCGAAGGGTATAATCTGAAAATAATTCATAAAACAGATTGAGCATGTCAGTCTATCCCTCCCCGCTCAATGTCTCGGTTTTCGATGCCTCTTCCTGATGCGTATGATGAGTTAAGAAAGACACTTTACCGCCATAAGCCAATCTCAAATTTTCTTCTGTAAACACATCGGAGACTTTTCCACTGGCAATACCGCGCACGTTTAAAAGCGTTGCCCAATCGAAATATTCTCCCACGGTCTGCAGATCGTGATGGACCACAATAACCGTTTTTCCGGCTTCCCGAAGCTCCTTTAACAGTGTAACAATTGCTTTTTCAGTGGTAGCATCTACACCCTGAAACGGTTCGTCCATAAAATAGACCATGGCATCCTGCACCAGTGCACGAGCTAAAAATACCCGCTGCTGCTGACCTCCGGAGAGCTGGCTGATTTGACGGTCGGAGAAGTCAGCCATTCCCACTTTTTCCAGTGCTTCCATTGCCATGTTATGCTCTTTTCGACCCGGGCGTTTTATCCACCCCAGCGATCCATATCTCCCCATCATCACCACATCCAAAACATTAGTGGGAAAATCCCAATCAACGCTCCCCCTTTGAGGAACATAGCCAACCAGTCGAAGCTGCTTTTCATAAGGTTTGCCGTAAATGAGTATTCGTCCGGCAGCAGGACTGATCAGTCCTAAAATGGATTTTATCAAGGTGGTTTTACCTGCACCGTTGGGACCGATAATTGCCATCAAAACCCCACCCGGCACTTTCATATCAATATCCCATAATACCGGTTTATCCCGATAAGCAACCGTTAAATCTTCCACATCAACTGCCAATGTTTCAGTTTGATTTACCGAGCTAACAAATTGTTGAGTATTATTTTTTACATCCATATTCATTCGTTCCTCTACTTATTCTGGTTTTGTTAAGGCATTAACAATCGTATCAATATTGTGCCGTACCATCCCAAGATAATTTCCCAGAGGCGTTCCTTTTTCTCCCATGGCATCTGAGAACAAGTTACCGCCAATTTTCACATTAAATCCTCTGGATTTTACCGCTGCCTGCAGGGCTTCGATGTAACGCGGCGGTACTGAAGTTTCCACAAACATCGCGGGGATTTTTCGTTCTACAATGAAATCTGCCAGATTTTGAACATCGGCGGTACCGGCTTCTGAGGCGGTACTGATACCTTGTAATCCTCTTACTTCGAAACCATATGCGTTACCAAAATAATTAAATGCATCATGAGCTGTAATAAGGACACGTTTTTCGGGAGCTACTGCCTCGGCTTTTGCACTTACATACTCGTGTAGTTTTCTCAATTTTTTTAAATAATTATCAGCGTTATTTTTATAGATTTCTGCATTTTCCGGATTAAATTCCACCAACACATCCCGGATGTATCCCACAACTTTCATCCACATACTGACATCAAACCACACATGCGGATCATAATTCCCTTCATACTCGGGTGGAGATTCCAATTTATCTCGGTCAATTTGATCGGTCACCGCTACAGTTTTTACACGTTTTCTCATTTGTTCAAAAACATCGGTCATTTTGCCTTCCAGATGCAGCCCATTATAAAATATAATGTTGGCTCTCGCCATGCGAGTTACATCTCCCTCGCTGGCTTTGTAAAGATGCGGATCAATTCCGGGTCCCATCAATGCCTGCACTTTTACCAACTCTCCCCCGACATTTTCAACAGCATCCGCAATCATACCTGTTGTGGTAACAACTCGAATTTTACCGTCACTATCATTTCCATTCTTTTTAGAACTGCAAGCAATAAATAATAAGGTAACCACCACTAAAACATAAACAAATTTTTTACTCATTTATTTTCTCCTATTTGAAAAATTAAAATTAATAAATTTACTATCAAAAAAGGGAGTTGATTGTTAAAATTATTCCGTTAACGTTAAACGATTTACCATTCACTTTATTTTGATAGTCGTCAAGAAACCATTCTCCCTTGAGAATGAGGTTTTCCGAAAAATTCCATCCGATACCGGCTTGATAGCGGTGAATGGTTTGGTCAATCACCGGCAACAAATTTCCGATGGGATTCGCAAAGCCGGGCTGAGGGATTGAACTCGATATTCCGGAGCCATCCGCATTATCATCATCGGGTTCCCAGGCGGAAACTCTTCCGGAAAAAAAGTAGTCTTTAAAACTGTATTTGCTCTCTATTTTCCAGATATTAACGTCATCCTTTGTCTGAGGTTTATCATCTCCATAAATAATGTTTCCATAATATACTTTGATAAAACTGTTTGATTGAAAATTATAAATACCATCAATTAACCATCCTGAAAAATCACTTTCACTGCCCGACTCTCCCGATACTGTACTATCCTTGCTAAAGATAAAAGATGTACCCAATTTGATTTTGTTCAAGATGGAAGGACTCAAGGCAGATATGACAAATTCAAAATTACCATCGGGATTAAAAGCCGCTTCGTCAGTCCCGTTTGTAATGGCGGCGGTAAAATCACCATATTTAGAAAAAAGATCAGCTTTTAAACCCAAAGCATTGAGTGTGCCCACATTTGTGCCGGCAAATGCACCGTAAAAAAGAGAATTTAAAATGAACGGATTGGCTGAAGCATCAGCATTATTTGTTAAATAAGGCGTGTCTGCCCCAAATGGAGTATCAAATGAACCTGCCGTTAGCGAAAAAATTTGAGATGGTTTAAATTGCAGATTTAGGTCGGTGAGTGTAACTGAAGATCCGGCAAAGCCCAAACTACCTTCCCCGGCGCTCATTTGCATTTGTAATTTTCCCTGAATTTGAGGATGAATTTGCCAATCCAAATCAACATTTGCAGCAAAGTCAAATTGTGTTCGCCGGGGATCGTTTTCCAAACGATCTTTTTGATGGAGTGAGTTAAAAACACCTAAATAAGCACCATTTACTTGAGGCACCTTCATCTCCCCTGCATAATTCGAATTTAATAACATAATTATCAATAATAGTGTGGCCAAGACACTAAATCGATTTTCATTAGTTTTCATCAGTTCATTCCTTAGCTAATAATTGTTATTGAGATTCATTCGCAATAAATTTAACCTTAAAATATTCCATTGTCAACATAAATTTTTTAAAACAATTTTACTTCATTCTCGTTCTCAATTCCGGAAAAAATTTATGATTGGCTTTTGGAAAGGGAAACTGGTCCAGTTCTTTGATGGTAATCCAGCGAAAATCGGTTGGTCCGTTTAAGTTGATTTCACCCGATAAATATTTACAAATAAACACATCCACTG
>CAZVKP010000330.1:0-4544 GCA_964627635.1 uncultured Calditrichaceae bacterium
CGGTAAGTGAAAAATGGTTCGGGAAACGAACACTGGTGAGAGAATACCGACTGACTCATCGAGGCGGGAAGGGAATCAAAAATTTTAAAGTTTCTGATAAGAGTGGCCGTTTGGTAAGAATTATGGAAGTTATGGATGATGACGACCTCATGTTGATATCGAACAAAGGTGTCCTTCTGAGAATTCATATCGCCAATATTCGTGCAACCGGTCGCAATACTACTGGTGTAAGGCTGATGCGCCTGGATGAAGGTCATAAGGTGAGTGATGTAGCCAGAATTGTTACAACTGAAGAAAATGGGGAATGATTTAATTTGAAAATATCTTAAATCCTGGAAAATATTCAAATCCAAGCGACCGGATGAAACCCATTAGCGCTAACGAAAAGCAATAAAATCCCATAACATCATGGGATTTTATTGCTTTTTTATTTTCAAAACCTATTTTCTCCCAGTTATAAATCTTTAAAAAGGGTGATAGATTTCACCAAATTTATGTTTTTGGTTTAACAAATTTGTGTCTTCCAATTTACTTCAAACAAAATTACCAGAATTCTTTCTGAATAAACATTAATGGTACAAACATAATGCTTATTCAGACTTATTTGATCTACCAAACAGATTGATGTGTGAATTTTTAGACAAAGCAGTTAAAAAGTCTGGATTTTTACATATTTTTATATTATATTTGAGAAATAGGTAACTAAATTTGGAGGAGCAGGATGAAAAAGATATCCGATTCAACCATTCGCCGGATGTCAAAATATTTTCGCTCACTGGAACAGTTAATCGACAGAGATGTGGATACGGTATCTTCTGATACATTGGCAGAAATGGATGGTATTACTTCGGCCCAGGTTCGGAAAGATTTGTCATTTTTTGGCACATTTGGCAAAAGAGGTTTTGGCTATAATACCAAAGCATTGAAAAAACAGATTGAAAATATCTTAGGGCTTTACCGTACCTGGAATGTAGCCATCATTGGCGCAGGAAATATCGGTCGGGCACTTACGGAATATGCAGAATTTAGGAAACAAGGTTTTGTGATTCGATTGATAATGGACAAAGATTCGGAAAAAGTGGGACGGGAAGTGAATGGATTGATGGTGAAAGATTTCAACAAAGTAAATCAATTGGTCAAGGAAGAACAGGTCGATATTGCAATAATTGCGGTTCCGGCAGATGCAGCACAAAACGTTGCGGATAAATTGGTAGAAGCAGGCGTGAAAGCCATTTTGAATTTTGCTCCCCGAAGCCTGAAAGTTCCGGATGATGTGATGGTTAAATACGAAAACATGGCAGTGGAAATGGAAGCGTTATCTTATTTTATTTCCAACAAAAAGTAATTTCTTTTGAAATACATGACATCCGTAAATCTCCTGTTTTATTTGGCAGGAGATTTTTTCTTTAAAATATAATCCACCAGAGAAATGTGCCCACCATAATTAGTCCGACAATTATTTTCGACAAACTACCTGCCAGAAATCCAATGAAAGCCCCCCATCCGGATCTCCACGCATCCCGCTGGGATTTCCCCATAAGCATTTCACCAGCCACGGCTCCAAGAATAGGACCCAGAATTAAACCCACAAAATTCAGGAATATGACACCCAGAACGCCGCCAATAACCGAGCCCCACACACCGGCTGCAGATGCTCCATATTTTTTTGCACCCAATGCCCCGGCATAGTAATCTAACAAAATCATCAAAACAGTGATGATGCCCCAAAAAATCATAGCATGCGCCCCATAATGGGTCCACTCAGAAGCAAAACCATAGACAAAATAGCCTAAATAGATTATGGGAATACCAGGTAAGAAAGGAGCGACAGTCCCTATTAAACCGACCAACATAATCAAAAAAGTGAGTATCAATAAGAGTGTTTCAGACATGTTGATTCCTTTTTTTTAAACATTCATCCTCTTTTTAACCATTGAGCCAATTGTGTTTTAAACCATTCCCCCTGTTCACTCTTAGACGGATATTTACCGGTCCGAAGCCGTTGTCTGCATACCTCATACAAAATAACCGCGCTTGCGACCGACACATTCAAACTTTCTACCATTCCAAACATGGGAATCTTTATTTGATGATCAGCAATTTGCACTGCTTCATCCGAAACACCTCGATGCTCATTTCCCAAAATAATCGCAGACGGTTTTGTCCAATCAATTTCATAATACAGGTATGCCTGGGGAGAAACACCAGTTGCATAAATGGCCATCTGTTGGTTTTTAAGGGCAGTTCTTAAATCTTGATAATTTTTATGACGGTTTATTTCAATCCATTTTTTAGCAGAGGCAGATGTTTTCTTACCGATTTCCGGAAAGGATTCGGTTGTATAAAGCAAATGAACCTGAGAGACACCCACCGCATCGCACGATCTGAAAATTGCACTGACGTTATGCGGATCGTGGATATTCTCACACACAACCGTAACATCGTTTTGCCGATTCAGCAAAACTTGCTTCATTCGTTCTTTTCGCCTATCTGTAACCATCTAAATATTCTGTTATATTCTATAAACTGATCCCAATATAAATTTTATATTATTTCAAATAAACTGAAATTTTTATATGAAGATAGTAAGGAGAAAAATATCAGTGAAATGTTTTCAGCCGGAAAAATAATTTGCCAAATATTTCAGTTGAGTGGAAGGGAATTAAATTATCAACAATCTTTTACAAAAAATATAATTCAGGTCAATTCTGCCAAATTTAGTTCAAGACAGGTTCTGCACCGGAAGTATCGTACTTAAATTGAACAACAGCTCCGCATCCACATTGACATTTGAATTCAATTGCTTCTATTTGTCCGTTATTATCAATTACAGTTATATCCGGCACTTTCTCTGTTACCTGATCCCAGTTATATTGCTCAATGTTCTTATTTGATTCGCTTTCTTCTTTTTTGATAATTTTTTGCCGGCTGCTGGATTTTTTATTATTTTCAATCAACTTGTGACTATTTTCCAGAAACGATACAAATTCCTTTTTCTTCTTCATCTTAACATCCCTATTAATATTTAATTAGCATAATCGACTACATGGCAAAAGAATTTAGACAAAAAACCAATTAGTTACCTATAAAGTTCGGATTGTGTGAGTAAACTCAATTTTATTTTCTCCATAATGTATTATCATTGCAGTAAATAATATTGGATAGAGAAAATTTTCTTGATTTATTTAAATAGTTTATCTTATCTTAAAGCGTATTTTCACAAGAATTTTGATTGCCATATAACATGGAAAGGAGATTACATGAGGAACGGAACATCATTATTAATTCTACTGATTCTAACCACCACCCTTTTGGCTCAGGGATTTCGAGATCCGTTTCGGGAGCCGGAAAAAAGCAGTGTGATGGGGGGAGTTGGTATGACCTGGATTGATGATCAACCTTTTACCACTATCACTTTAGCTCCGGAACTTGCATTTGGTAAATTTGGAGTCGGATTGTACATCCAGTTACTGATGGATAATCAGAACAACTTTAAACTGAGAGAAGACGAGTATAAGGACGAAGAAGGAATTTTGAGAGCAATCAGATATGTAAGATACGGTAGAAAGTACGATCCTTTTTACACTCGGATTGGTATGCTGGAAAGAGCATCTCTCGGAAATGGTTTTTTAGTTTGGAATTACAATAATGCGTCCAATTACGATAAGCGAAAAATTGGGCTCGCATTTGATGCTGATTTGGAAAAATGGGGTTTTGAATCTTTTACCAATACACTGGCAAACTTCCAGTTAGTGGGCGGTAATTTATTTTTCAGACCTTTTAAAATGGCAAACAGCAATGTGCCCATTCTACAAAATTTTAGAGTCTATGGAACCTATGTGCATGATCATAACCGTCTTTCCTGGGAAGAACAGGGAGAGGAGGAAAGTTTAAATGCTTTCGGTTTGGGTGCTGATCTTCGGTTTCTCGATACCCCATTGCTAAAATCCGGCGTATATTTTGACTATGGAAAATTTCTTGATTTTGGCAGTGGACAGGCAGTTGGAATTAATGCAATTATACCGGAATTCATTGGGATATTCGGAGTGGCAGCCAAATTTGAAAAGCGGTTTTTAGGTGATCAGTTTATCGCCAACTTCTTCGGTCCTCTTTATGATTTGGATCGGGAATTAGATCCCTTCGAATTTCCGGCACAGAGCAAAATCAGACAGCTTGAAAATGCTGAAAGCACCGAAGGCTATTTCGGACAATTATCCGGTCACATTATTCATAAGATTAGAATTATTGGCAATTTCCAGCGCCTCAATGGGATAAAAGGAAGTGGTGTGGTTCATCTGGAAGCATTGGCTCCGGATTTGGTACCCAGATTTGAACTGAAAGCCTATTACGACAAAGCCGGCATCGAAACTTTCGAAGATTTACGGACACTGGATAACAGATCCATTGCCACTGCAGAAATCGGTTATCGATTAAACCGATTTTTAGTACTCTCTACAATCTATCGTTGGTATTGGGTTAAGAAAACCACTGAAACCGGGGATGTTGAATTTAAACCGGTAGAGCGAATCGAACCCGGAATTTCT
>CAZVKP010000331.1:0-4529 GCA_964627635.1 uncultured Calditrichaceae bacterium
ACTAAATAATTAACCATTTGCCGAAAAATGACAAGATGTCGCCACCTAATTACGTTTCTATTGTTATTGTGCTCTTTAATTCAAGCGCAACCGGATTCTTTGCATTATAATCCGCAGGTTGATTCACTCATATCCCAAGTTTCTTCAGACAACTTAATGCAACATATAGAAAAATTGGCAGATGCGAATGGTAATAACAACCGAGTCAGTTACACGCCCGGAAATGAATGGGCAGCTCGATACATCAAAGATTTTTTTGACAGTGTGGCGGGATTAACGAAAGTAGAATTTGATACTTTTCGTATCTTCAATGCACCTGCGCCATACGATACCATACCCTTAGTTAATGTAGTTGCCACACTGCAGGGCAGTACAGGAGCTTCTCAATATTATATGGTTGGCGGTCACTTTGATGCCACTGCGAATTTAGATCCCAGCTATAATTGGCCTATTGCCTGGAAGACTGCCGATGCCCCCGGCGCTGACGATAATGCAACCGGCATCGCAGCAATGTTAGAAATTGCGCGAATTCTGGCGAATCCCGAAAATAGTTTTAAATCCGGAACAACTATTAAATTTGTGGCATTCGGTGCAGAAGAACGTCATCCGGCTTATAACAATGATAACCACTGGGGGAGCCGGTTTTTTGCACATCGTGCATTCGTCAGGGGAGACGATATCTTAGGCGCTTATATTCTGGATATGATTGGTTTCAACTCCACAGGTAATTATCATTTTGATATCGTGTCTAATTCGGAGTCATCATATTTAGGGCAATTTATGTTGGATGTTAAACAAACATATCAAATAGATATTTCATCCAATTCTTATCCTTTTCCGGAAGCAACTTACTCCGACCACGAACAGTTTTGGCAATATAACTATCCGGCAATTTTACTTATAGAGAATGCCCCGCCATGGGAGGACAATTTACCGTGGTACACCGAAAATCCTTATTATCATCGCCGCAGTGACACTCCGGATAAAGTCAATCTTACCCAGGTCGAAAAAATCACCAAATTAAGTTTGGGAACCATCGCATCCCTCTCAACATCTGCAACAAAAATAAAAGAAGAAAAAATCTCAATTCCGGAATCTTTTTCTTTACTTCAGAATTATCCCAATCCTTTCAATTCTACAACCACCATACGCTATCGTTTGCAAACAAAGGGAAAGATTGAATTGGCGATTTTTAATTTAAGGGGACAAAAGATAACGCAATTGGTAAATTCAGAGCAACAGCCGGGAAAGTTTTCAGTTACCTGGAATGCAGGAAAGGATTTAAGCAGTGGATTATATATCGTTGTATTAAAATCTGCGGGTAAGCAAGTCATACGTAAAATAGCGTTGATTAAGTAATTTTTTTAATCTCATGCGCTTAAAATTATAAAAATTCTTTTCAGATTTGGTAAATTCTGCAATTCAAATTTAACTTTATTGATTATATCCCCTAATTTGGATTTGGAATAAAATCTAATTTTCAGTCAGTCATTGCGTTTTTATTTCTTCAATTATTCCACCCAATCTTTCAGCCCATTCACTCAGATTAAAATTTTGGGGATCATCGTGGGCATTCCTTATTCCCGCATCCATTGCCGCATGAAACGCAGGGATCATCCACTCTCCTTTTCTTGCACTTGCAGCAACATAAACCAATGCCAAACGATCTAATTGTGCCCCGGTGAATCCGGGCACAGGGGCAATAGCATCATTAGTTGGACTACCGTTGGGATCCCGCCGACGAGGTTGACATAATTCAATATTCAGACAGAGTCCCTTGCCCTTCTGCTTCAGAATTTTTACTTCAAATTTTGTGCCACGCCAGGGAATTGAAAAATCCACAGCAGTGATGGATTCGCCTATCAGATTGATAAAAACATGTGCTTTTGATTCGTCCCCCTCATCCCAGCGGCTGAGATCGTTGTGTTCCCAACTTGGGTCATTAATATTCTTGGGAAACGGTTTATCCAGAAAATTGGGTGTGCTGGTATCATGAATGTTAAAGTAACGGGCATAGGGTGCAGTGAGATCATTGTCATTTGCGCAGGATAATGGTTTTGTCAATTCTCCACCAATATCCGTTTCCTGTATATCATATTTTTTAAGATATCTGTTCAGCTGATTTAATTCGATCTCAAAAGGCTTTCCAATCAGGTTGTCAAGAGGCGCCGGTAAACGCCTGAGTCGCAGACCTAATTGACCATATTTTTTAACAGGGCGTAATAGACATTTTGCCTGATTTATCGGAGTGCCGGCAAAACTTAATGTTGAATCTACAAATAGACAGGGGGTATTCTGTGATTTCAAAAAAGAAATACCAACAAGCAAAATCAAATATATGGAAAATTTTGGCAAAATTATTTGGTTCATTCGTCCCACTTCAAAACAATATTTCCATAATATGAATGAAGTTATCAAACGGTCAATACTATCGAAGCAGCAACATTTTTCTGGTCCGAACAAAATCCTCAGCCAACAGACGATAGACATAAACGCCGCTGGCTACCGCTACTCCAGCATCATTTTTACCATCCCATTGCTCGGAATACCTTCCGGCTGACAGATTTTTATCTACCAACGTTTTAATTTTCTGTCCCAATAAATTAAATATTTTTAGTTTAACAGATGTATTGTTTAAATGCTGAGGTATGGCAAAATTAATTGTGGTTGAAGGATTAAATGGATTGGGATAATTCTGGCTCAAGTCGAAAGAAATTGGTAATTCGGTAGTTTTATCAGCGATTCCTACAGGCACATCAAAATATGTTAATATACGATTCATTAATTTAAACCGATTTTCGGGAGTTGTAATCGTTTCAAAGGTAAAGCCAAGGTAGACCAGTTGTGCAATCTCTTGGCTATTCCCGTAAGGCCCGGTATATTGGATACCCGCAATACGTAAATTATCATAAAACAGCGCCACCTGGCTGCCAAATTGGGTTTGTAAATAATCCGGGAAATCTTCGATATAAAGATTGGGTCCGGTTTTTGTTCCGTAATTGAAATCCAATCCATCGAATACTGTGCCGGATTCTCCAATAACATGATTCGAACCGGCAAGATCGCCAGCATATTGTGCTTTCAGAAGATATTGATATCGCGCCAATTCTTCACTGGTTGTGGCTGCAAAATCATAGCCGAGCTCCGATCCGGAAACAAACAATTTACCGCCGGATTCCATATAATTTATCAGGCGAAATTGATCGACGGCGGCTAATGATTCATCTGCACGACTGTCATCTCCGCAAAAATAAATCACAATTTCGTAATCAGTTAAATCTATATCTCCATTTTGCACTGCTGTTTCGGTGCTGGACTCAAATCCCTGTCCACTAGCATGGATAGCTTCTCCATAACTGGCTACAAAAGGATGATGTTCTTTTTTCCAACTCGCCATCCGATCAAAATTGTCAACAATCAGTATCTTTCGATCTCCTCTAAACCCCACTCCATAGGCATCACTGGGGCTGCTCGTAAAAGGTATCTCATTACCCAATTCATCGACAAATTTATTGGTATCTACTGCTACAACCCTGAAATAAACTGTGGTATCGGTTCCGTCATAATTGAATCTATACTGATGAACATCCTCGCTCAAAGTCGCCTCATCAATTAATGGCTCATTCCAAACTAAACCATCACTGCTGGCAAATAACCGGTAGCCAGCAATATCACCTTCCAAAGTGGGATACCATGCGATCTCTATTTCTTTTGTTGCAGGATTTATCACCTTGACCCATTTGAGTGTCGGAGCGGTGGGCGCATCCAATTTATCCACCTTTTCCAAACGGAGGGCATCCAAAACCATTCGGGTTTCAATACCTGCTAGTCCACTCAACTCAATATAGCCATTGCTGGATGAATCGGACGATAACTGAATCGGGGTGGGACTGAGAACGCCCCAATCAAACGAGAAAATACTATTATACTCAATGAAATGTGGATATTCAAAGCCCTGTTTATTCGCAAAGCGATAGTGTGCACTTTCGCCTAAAAAACCACCTGTTGTGGCAAAAAGAATATTATAATCCCCAGTCTCCGATACCGTAGGATAGATCCGAGCTGTATGACTACTGTCTTCGTCTCGTGCGATGAGCCTCGCGCCACCAAATAGTCCGGGCAAACTGACATCATCAGAGTCCACCTGCCAGCTTCCCTCTATCTGTAGATTGGCATTTCGCATAGTTGTAGCGGTTTCAATCTCCACATGTAATGCTTCAACTTTAATCTTAAACTGATATCTATAATTCATTTTGTTTGGCTGACTGGCAAGATCAAAAGCTTCAACATCAACAATCACGTTTTGGGAGTATGGAAATGGTTGGTCCGGTTCGTAACCAATAAGATACTCTTCGGGTGATCCGAATATTTGAGGCGTTATGGTATCTCCATTCACTTTTACAATAATGGAATTTTTATCCACGCCATCCACATCATCCCGGATATAAAACTGTAAATTGGTGTTTCTGGACACTTCTGTTGAGAGAGGTTGTGGTAACGGGCTTGCCACATAAGGCGCCCCAAATCCC
>CAZVKP010000332.1:0-4526 GCA_964627635.1 uncultured Calditrichaceae bacterium
TTCAAATTAATCTTGTATAATTATTAATTAAGCTGAACTAATGACATAATCAAGATCGATTATAATGGTTTTAGGCAGTTTTAGCATGGATTGAAAATTTAGTAAAGATGAAAAATAAAAAATATTGACTAAATTCGTTTAAAATTATATATTATTTATATAAGTGAATGATGTAATTATATAAGAACGTGAAGATATTGTTATGTTATTGAGATTCCTTTTCATTAAGTCTGTTATAAAATTCTCGATTAATATTAAGGATCAATGATGAAAAACATTGGCAAACGGATTTTTATTCTATTCTTTATACTTTTACTAAGCCAATCTTCTTTTTCTCTAAGCAATGAAGACTGTGAAATGTGTCATTCGGATCCTGAGCTCACGACCACACGCCGAGGTCGAACGGTTTCCCTATATGTGAATTTTGATAAATATGAAAATTCCGTACACAAAAACCTGGAATGTATCGATTGTCATTATGACGCCGATGTTGAAGAATTGCCTCATCCCGAGACATTGGAAAAAATTGACTGCGGAATGTGCCATTCCGAAGCTTCGGAAAAATTTTATGACGGCATCCACGGTCAGGCATTGAAAAGGGGTGCTCCTTATGCGCCTACCTGTTCGGAATGCCATGGCGTACATGACATTCTGCCGCCTTCAGAAGTAAACTCCCGCACCTATAAAATGAATATTCCGGTACTTTGTGGAAAATGCCACCGGGAGGGTGCTCCGGTTGCTCGTGTTTACAATATTCCCGAAAAGGATATTTTAAGTAATTATTCGCAAAGTATTCATGGAGAAGGTTTGTTCAAGCAAGGACTTATCGTTACTGCAACTTGTAATAACTGCCACGGCAATCACAAGATACTGCCACATACAAATTCTCAATCAACAATTTCTGCACGAAATATTGCGAATACCTGTACTCAATGCCATGCCAGAATTGAGGAAGTACATTTAAAAGTAATTAGAGGCGAATTATGGGAACAGGAGCCCGGTGCAATTCCTGCCTGTACCGATTGTCACCAACCTCATACGGTCAAAAAAGAAAATTTAGTATTGCGAACGTCGGATCGGGAGTGTCTGGAATGCCATAAAAAACCTGATATTCATAAAGTTGTTAACGGAAAAGAAGTTTCTATGACTGTGAATAAAGAGAATATTCAAAATTCGGTTCATAGAAATATTGCATGTGTGAAATGCCATTCAGACGTAACACCCCAACATGAAAGACCTTGCGACACAGCAGGCAGGGTGGATTGTTCCGCCTGTCACGCACAAATCGCCGAAGATTACTTCCAGAGTGATCATGGTAGAGCGTATTTTGAAAAGGATCCAAAATCTCCCTATTGTACGGATTGTCATGGTAAGCATAAAGTTTTATCTCACCGGGATGATCGGGATGCGACTTATCGCGCAAATATTCCCCAGCTTTGTGGAGATTGCCATGAAAATCTGACATCCATGGATACTTTACAAACCGAACAGGGACATGTTTTGGTGGATTATTCAACCAGTGTGCATGGAAAAGGTTTGATTGAAAAAGGTTTACTTCCCAGTGCAGTATGTACGGATTGTCACAGCACACACTTTGTTTTGGGTGCAGAGGATGAACAATCCACCATATATTATAAAAATGTCGCATCAACTTGTGCAACTTGCCACCGAGGAATTTATACCGATTATGTCACCAGCATTCACAGTTACTCGAAAAACGATACAGAAGAGAAACTACCGAACTGTGAAGATTGCCACTCTGCTCATCGAATAAAAGAAAGCGAACAGGATCAATTTATGGCAGAGGTGACACACCAATGCGGTTCTTGTCACGAAGATTTAGCAGATACATATTTTGAAACAATGCACGGAAAAACTTATACACTCGGTTATCTTGATGCAGCGAAATGTTCCGATTGTCACGGTGCTCATGATACCAAAGAAATGGATAACGCCAACTCTCGCGTCGGATTTAATAATGTGGTTGAAACCTGTCAAAAATGTCATCCGGATGCTAATAGACGTTTTACCGGTTATTTAACCCATGCCACCCATCATGATAAAGCTAAATATCCGGTACTTCATTTCACATTTTGGGCGATGACCTCTCTGTTAATCGGTGTGTTTACTTTCTTTGGCCTTCATACACTACTTTGGTTACCGCGCTCCTTTAAACATCTTAAGGAAAAACGTAAGCATCAGACTTTTCACAAACGGTATTATATTAAAAGATTTTCTTTCGGACAGCGAGTTACTCATATATTTGTCATATTAAGTTTCATGTTGTTAGCACTTACCGGAATGATGTTGAAGTTTGCCGGGCTGCCCTGGGCCAAATCATTAGCTGATTTTTTTGGTGGTGTGGAAGCCGCTGGAAATATTCACCGATTCGCTGCGGTAATTACTTTCGGTTATTTCTTTGCCCATTTAATTTCCCTGGTAAAGTTGAAAATGCGGACAAAAAAATCCTGGAAAGAGATGCTGTTCGGTTCGGATTCCATGTGGTTTAAGAAAAAAGATCTGAAAGATTTTTGGGGAACAATTAAGTGGTTCTTAGGGGTTGGGCCGCGACCTAAATACGGCCGTTGGACTTATTGGGAAAAATTTGATTACTTTGCAGTCTTTTGGGGTGTTGCAATTATCGGAATTTCCGGTTTAATGTTGTGGTTCCCGGAATTTTTCACAATATTTTTACCAGGCTGGCTCATCAATGTTGCCACCATTATCCACAGTGACGAAGCACTATTGGCAGTAGGATTTATTTTTACCATTCACTTTTTTAATACTCATTTGCGCCCGGAATCATTTCCACTTGATCCGGTAATATTTACCGGCTTGGTTCCCGTGGACGAATATAAAGAAGATCGACCGGAGGAATATCAGAGACTCAAAGAAAGTGGTAAACTCAAGAAAAAAGTTGTATTGGCGGATGTGCCTCGTAGAAAATTAATCTGGGTTAAAATATTCGGTTATTTGTTTCTATTTACCGGGATTGTATTGATATTATTAATAATATACAGTATGTTATTTGGCTATCAATAATACTGTAAATTCTAAACGTTTATGGGCACATTCCATATCCATGAATGTGCCTATTCTCTTAACGGAATTTTCTGCTGGTGGATTCAATACCTCTCCAATATGCGTACCTTGGCGAATAATTTGATACATTTTGTGTAGTCTCTATCAGTTATAACTAAAATAATTTACCAACCTCAAAATAACACTTGCCCTTTAAAATAGATTTTCAATATATTTAATTAAAATAAAATAAGTGCTATCAGATTTTAGTGTATTAACCAATTTCTTGTTATATAATTATGAGTGATTATCTCTAATTTAAAATAAAGCCAAAGGGGGGAATATATATATGCCAGTCGCAATTGATAGAAGCCTTCGACTACCGGATAATCAATATTTTCCGGTAACAGACCAAAAGTCTGGTATTGCAATTCACCACACAGTTGGTGGAAGTGCACGGTCAACGTTTAATTGGTGGCGGGACTCGCAGGCAATCGTTGGTACATCCTATATTATTGGCAGAGATGGTACTGTTTTTGAAGTTTTTGATCCCCGGCATTGGGCCTGGCAATTTGGATTAAAATGGCCCAGCAGCCGCAAAACTGCATTTGAAAGGCGACACATCGGAATTGAGCTTGCAAGTGAAGGCGGATTAATTGAACACAACGGGAATCTGTACTGTTTTGATCGAATATCGCCTCGAACGTTGAAAGATCGAGCAGAAGCCTTTGATTACGGTCAGGAATATCGCGGATACCGATATTTTGACCGCTACGAACCGGCGCAGATGGATTCGCTTGTTGAACTTATTAACGATCTTTGTGCAGACTTTGGTATTAGTAAAGAAATTCCGGGAAATCATTTCGATTATTACGGAGAAAAACTTGTTCATTTTAAAGGAATTATTGGGCATACCATGGTGAGAAGAGATAAGAGTGATCCGGCGCCGGATGCTAACTTATGGCAGCGAATAATAGATGATTGCGGAGTGCAAACAAGAGATATTAATTTAAGTAGCGGCAATGGACGGCGATTGACCCAGGAGCAAATCGAATCACTTTTCGAAGACAATATGAAGGAAATCAACAAAATGGATATTGCTGCCGGCAGCATGGTGAAAGGATTGATTATGGAATTGCAAAGAGGTAATCGGAAAACGTACATTAGATTAAGGGATGCAGTGCCTAACGGGCATGTAGTCTATTATGATTTGGTGCAAGGAGACAATAATTTGGTTTTCCGTATTGCCAGAGCACTGGGTTTCAAAACTGTGACTGATGATAAGTTAGAGGTTCATCATGCTTAAAAAATTATTGGCATTCGTAATTATATTTGCCGTATTACTTTTAGCTGCCTTGTCATTCATTACTGCCCGGTATATTGATAAAGAAGAAATTCTAAGAGCCAAAAGAGAACGGGAGGAGTTACGGGCTCAACGAGACTCCATTCTCACTCTGGTGGCCCGGAAAGATTCTATGCAGAAACAGTTGCAGATTCAGGTAGAT
>CAZVKP010000333.1:0-4521 GCA_964627635.1 uncultured Calditrichaceae bacterium
CCCGGCCGTCCTTGCGAGGATACCCCAGTGCCACTGCTCCTACGCCTACCAGCTTCTCTCCCTCTTCCACGGTTTTGGTTATCGGTTTTTCAATAAAGATATGCTTTTCGTCCTGTAGTGACCGACTGGCATATTCAAAATGGGTTGTTGTTGGAGTAACAATGCTGAGCGCATCCACCTGGCTGTGTAACTTCTCGAAATTGTAGAAATTTTGAGTTTGAAATTCATGGGCAACGTTACCGGCTTTTTCCTGATCGATGTCGAATATGCCGACCAATTCAGCTTGCGGAATTGCTTTTAGCTGTTGGACATGCCATCGTCCCAGATGTCCTACACCCACCACACCGATTTTTATTTTTTCAGCACTCACGACTGCGGCACCTCCTGTTGGTCCACCAATTTATAGCGTTTCCGTCCGTCCAGCGCCTCGAATGTAAAAATTAATTTGCGATCCGGAAATTGGTAAGACCACCGCATGTATGGATTCTCCGGATTTAAGCTGTTGTCCTCAATATCATCCGGTTTTCCGTATTGGACGTAGACTCTGCCGGGATCGGTCTGCCACCCGTTTCGTTTTCGTTTTCCCCAGATAATATTGGCGCTGTCTACCCTGGAGTAAAATTCAGCCAGCACTTCGTTATAGGCAGTCTTTGGGGAAGGATCCTGTCTTTTCCAAAATTCTCTAAATTTTCTTTGCTTCTCTTCGTCATTTCCGTCGGTTAGTCGATCGAATTCTTCCTCATTTGTTATTAATTCAATTGGTTGTAGTGCCTTTTCAAGGGATCTCAGACTTCGTGGTTTGTCAAACCATATTAAATTAAATGATGTGGCTTGTTTAACGCTGTCTTCTCCAAAATCATATAACAGTGAAATTTTGTATTTACCTTCTTCCCATGTCATAAAAGGTGGTTTAATTAAACTTGCCACCGAATTTTTCTGTTTTGTTAATAGCGTGTCTAACTGATAAACAATTTTTTTCGGTTTTTCTTTTTCGATTTTTAATTTTAAAGGAACATCTGTTAAAGTGCTTGACCATACGTTAAAGAAGATACCCTGGGGGCGATTGAAAAACAAATTTTCCCGCAATGCCATCGGCTCTGCCGGCAGTATCGAAATAGCGGAGCGATTTTTTGATGAAAGGTCACAATACAGAGGGGGTGAAATATAACGATCCGTTATTTCCGGCAAATAAATTTTAAAATCCAAAAGCTTTTTTTGAGCCCCCTGCATATCACGGTAAGTTAACTTTACCGCATATCTGCCGGATGAGATCAACAATGAATCGTATGCCAAAAAGAACTTATCTCTCCGATTTGTCAATTTAAATTCGTCCAGAGATAATTGCCCATTCCAAATTCTGGAATAAACTTTATTATTTTTGGTGTGGATTAAATTTGCTTCTAATTGGATTTTTGCAGTATAATTTTCTTGCCGGTAGGTAAATTGCAAAAAATCATATACAACCTCCACCAGTAAATATACCTTGTATTGATTATTGTTTAAAGCCATCGGGTACGCCCTGAATTTTACGGGCGAAAATTTCTCATTTTGCCATCTGCCTGGTCTTTTTTGACCAAAGGATTTCTGTGGGTAAGAAATGTTGATAAAAAATAGTGAAATCAAAATAGAAAGAAGAAAAACAAAAAAGAGATGTTTTTTCATATTAATCCCAAATTTTTAAAAATATAGCGACGCCCAATTTTTAAAGCAAGATATACCTGAATTTGGTATTTGAGAAAGAAAATCAACGAACTTGCAAAAATGTTTTCGAACACTTAAATTTATTACTTTAAGTGTAAGTATTGGGATTTATAACATGGTAGAACGTGGCGTAGTCCTAAAAAATACCGGTTCCGGAATTGATGTTCAAATGGAGCCATCCGCTGCCTGCGACGGTTGTAATGTGTGTTTTATGGATAAAAGCAAGTTACAGGTACTTCATTTGGATCAGGATTTGGCGGTTAATCCCGGAGAAATTGTGGAAGTAGAAGTGATGCCTGGCTTTGCATTGAAATCTGCATTCTTGCTGTTTTTTCTTCCGTTACTCATGATGTTTGGCGGATATTTTGTATTTAAAACCTGGTTAGATATTCCGGGGCTTTCCGTGGAATACCGGGGCGCACTGGGTGGCATCATTGCGATGGTCCTTACTTATTTGGGAGTGCATTACTACGATCGTTATTTGCAGACATCCCAGAGTGGGAAACGAGTGAAAATTGTCCGTATTATTAAATAAATAATCTTTAAGTTACAGGCGAAAATCGAGTGGTTTGAAATGTATCGTGAGTTTTTAAATTCAAAAATGCATCGGGCAACAATTACAGAATCTAATTTGAATTATTCTGGTTCTATAACAATTGACGAATCCCTGATGGAGGAAGCGGGCATTCTACCTCATGAGCGGGTGCATGTGTTTAATATCAACAACGGTGAGAGATTTGAGACATATGTGATTAAAGGGAAGAGGGGGAGCGGTGCAATCGGTTTGAATGGAGCTGCTGCCAGAAAAGGAACGGTTGGTGATTTAATCATTATTGTCAGTTATTGTTATTTAACGGCCGAAGAAATGTCACTTCACAAACCTAAAATTCTCCTCATGGGGGAGGGCAATAAAATTATAGAAAAATTAGATGCTTCCAAGGTCAGCTAATTATTTTTTATCGGTTTCTTTCCAATTAATAATTCCACATACATCATAAATTCAGATGAAAAAACGTGTTGAACAGTGGCTTATTTTTTTTGTTGCAAAACTATTAGCAGCTCCTTTATTGCGGTTATTTCGGGCAAGTCTTAAAATTCAAATATGCAACCAGCGATTCATCAAAAGTTTTCAAAAACAAAATAAAAACTATATCCTATCTCTGTGGCACGAGAACATGATTTTACCGCTTTTAGTACTTGAGAATTCCGGGGCGGTAGCTTTGGTCAGCCAGCATTTTGATGGCGAAGTTATATCCAGAATTTTACATACCTTTGGAATGATAACAGTACGCGGTTCCAGTACCCGCGGGGGAAGGGCTGCTTATAAGAAACTTATAGAGGTTGTTCGTAACAGAGGCAAAAACGTGGTATTTACACCGGACGGTCCCACCGGACCCCGGCGGCAAACTAAATTGGGGATTATCAAATTAGCAGCAGAAACCGGCATTCCGATTTTTGTTATGGGAGTGGCAGCATCTCGCTATCGCCGCCTGGGAAGTTGGGACAAAATGCTTATTATCTTCCCGTTTTCGAAATGTGTTTTGAAATATAGTGCACCATTTTATGTGCCCCCAACAAAAGATCTTCCTACTTTGAAATCTTATTCTCATAAACTTACTCAACTTGCCAATCAGTTGGATCTGGAGGCAGAAAGTTGTCTATCAAGTTAAAATTATTGGGAATAGTTCTTTTCCCTTTTGTGGTTATTTATACTTTTCTTGTTTATCTCCGTAACCGGTTTTATGATTGGGGCTTGTTTAATGCAAAAGAAATCGATGCGCCGGTGATGAGTGTGGGAAACATTCAACTTGGTGGAACAGGTAAGACCCCGTTTGTGGAATATCTTGCCAAACAATTGATTGCCATGGGTTATCAAGCTGCTGTTTTAACCCGTGGTTATAAGAGACTTGGTCGCGATACGGTAATTATTGAAGATCAGAACCGCGATGACATTTCACCTGCTATTGTTGGAGATGAACCGTTTCTGCTGTCACAGAATGTGCGCGGGCTTATTATAGGGGTGGACAAAAATCGATTCCGTGCGGCAAATAAAATTCGGATAAAATATCCCAATGTAATTTTTTTGATGGATGACGGGTTCCAGCATAGGCCGCTGAAGCGTGATCTGGATATTGTGTTAATTGATGTAACAAGATGGTCTTCAACGTCATTCTTATTTCCACTATCAAATTTAAGGGATGTTAAAAGTTCTCTGAAAAGAGCGCACTTGTTTGTTTTAACCCGATTAGAGGGTAGTGAAAAAAAAGCAAAAGAAATTAAAGGTGGACTTTTAAATAGATTTGATGGTGATATAATTGATGCAGAAGTTCAACCCAAAAGTTTGATTTCGGTTAAAGGGCAAGAAATTAGTGAAGTGAAGAGTATTAAAGATAAGAAAATTGCTGCTTTCTGTGGATTGGCGAATCCCATGCAATTTTTTAGTTTGTTATCTCATCTGGCTGGGGACCTGTGCTTTACAAAAACGTTTGGTGACCACTACTCATATCAGTCGCCCGATATACAGGATTTGCAAAACAAGGCAAATAAATTGGGAGTTGACTATGTTATCACCACTCAAAAAGATGCGGTAAAAATGAGGGGAATTGAAGGGGTTTTATTAAATAATATTTTCTATTTAGAAATGGATTTAAAAGTGAATAATGAAAAAATTTTGTCGGCACATTTAGAAAAAGTATTAAGTAGCAATACATGACTATCGTTGATCTGATAAAATTAAAATATTTTTGACAACAGGTTTATAATAGCTTATATTTAAGGCTCAATTTGATCGCGGGGTGGAGCAGTTTGGTAGCTCGTCGG
>CAZVKP010000334.1:0-4517 GCA_964627635.1 uncultured Calditrichaceae bacterium
GAAATTCAAAGTTGAATATTTATAGATCTTACGGAGTTAATGGTAGAATCATATTAGATTTTTTACTTTTATTCATCAAATATTCTACAAGTGCTCCGATGATAAGATTACGATGTGAAAAAATCAGTATAATAAAACGAGACACTCAACGGATTCGCTATGCAAAAGAATATAAAAATTTTAATGATATCATATACCTCATTTATTCAAAAATTTTACCAGACACTACCTCACGAAATTGCTAAGCAAACCAATTGGGATGTTAAAGTGCTTGTGCCACCTTATTGGAAGGAATTATGGAGTAGGGGAAAAAGTTATCTGGAAAAAAATTTTGATGAACTATATGATGTAATTACGGGAAATATATGGTTTGCCGGAAATCTTCATCTTGCAATATTTAAAAAACAATTAAAGTGGTTAATCAAGGCATATCAACCAAATATCATCGATTTAGAAGATGAGCCATTTAATTTAGGCAGTGCTCAAATTGCATATTATCGAAATCGATATTCGCCACACAGTCAAATAATTCTTCATGCCTCCCAACATCAATTCAAGAAATATCCACTCCCTTTTAATTATGTCGAAAAGTATGCATTAAATCAAGCAGATGCCATTTTAGCACGAAACCAATTGGCGGTAGAAGTTTTACGGAAAAAAGACTTTCGGGGTATATTAAAAATCGTAACACACGGCGTTAACACACAGGCATTCTGCCCGAGAGAACTGCCAGAACTTTACCGTCAGTTAAATCCTGAGAAAAAGCCGCTTATCGGTTTTGTGGGAGCGTTGGAGAAACATAAAGGTCTCCATTATTTATTGGATGCTGTAGCCGGCCTCGATGTAAAAATTATCCTTATTGGTAACGGTGAATACAGCACTAAGCTTAGATCAATTGCAGATTATTTAGATTTAGATGTGCAATTCATCGATAGAGCCACTCATGAAGAGGTAGCACAATACATGAATTGCATGGATATATTCGTGTTACCCTCACTGACTCGTCCCAATTGGGTAGAGAAATTCGGACGAGTATTAATCGAAGCAATGTCCAGTGCGGTTCCGGTAGTAGGCTCAAATTCCGGTGAAATTCCCAATGTAATTGGAGATGCCGGGCTTATTTTTAAAGAAGCAAACGTCCCGGATTTAAGAAGAAAAATTCGCCAATTAATTGAAAACAAACAACTAAGAAGTGAACTTGGTTGGAAAGGGCGTCGGCGTGTATTGCAGAAATATTCCTGGAAAAAGATTGCGAGCCAAACCATTAATGTGTACAATCATCTTTTAAAAACCAATTAATATCACCCATTAAAATATTTTCAAATGACCGGGAAAATCAAAATATATATTAACGGAAGATTTTTAACGCAGCCCATTACCGGGGTACAACGATATGCACATGAATTGGTTATGGCATGGGATCGCATGATCGGTCAAAAAAAAATTGATACTAAAAAATATAAATTCATTTTACTATCCCCTTCCCGAAAACTCATCCATCAACTCAATTTAAAAAATATCGGGTTCAGAAAAACCGGCTTGTTAACAGGTCATCTTTGGGAACAATTTGAACTGCCGCTCTATTCCCGAGACGGTATGCTATTTTGTCCCGGAAATACGGCTCCTCTTTTATCACTCCTCACCAGCCAAAAGTCTGTTGTCACCGTGCACGATTTGTCTTTTTTATATTTTCCCAAAGCGTACAGCCAGTTGTTTCGGCTTTGGTATGGTGCACTTTTACCCATAATATTCCAACTGGCCAATCGAATCATTACTGTCTCAGAGACCGAACGCCAGTCTATTTTAAAATATTTCAAAAAGGTGCAAAAAAAAATAATTTCCATTCAAAACGGTGGACTACCCCAAAATCATTTGAAAAACGCTTTTTCATCAAAACAAGACACACCAAATCAATCTATTCTGTATGTTGGTGCATTGAGTCGTCGGAAAAATTTTCAAGGAGTGGTTAAAGCGGCAGCAATTTTAAACCAAAATATGTTAGTCACTTTAACAGTTGTGGGTGCCGGTGGAAAGACATTTAAGGGGACTGATTATAAAATTCCCACTGAGATTCATAAAAAAATACGATTTAAAGGTCAGGTAAATAGTGTTGAAGAACTCATCTTTCATTACAATTCACATGATTGTTTGGTCTTTCCTTCTTTTTATGAATCATCCGGTTTACCCCCGCTTGAAGCGATGGCATGCGGGTGTCCGGTAATAGCTTCCGATATCCCTGTTCTAAATGAACGCTGCGGTAACGCTGCATTGTATTGTGACCCCAGCAATCCGCTTGATATTGCAGAAAAAATAGAGCGAGTTTTAAAAAATTCTGACTTACGAGAGGAACTCATTAAGAACGGATTGAAAAGAACAAAACAATACAATTGGAACACTTGTGCATTAGAATCATTTCAGGTGATTCAAGAATTAATATCATGCCAATAACTGCGATTTACCCGAAGCGTTCGTTAATCCTGACTTTTATTTAAAAGGTTGAACTCAAGTCATAGCCTTTATCCAAAAAGGTTTGCTGGTTCTCCTTTATAAAATTAAGGATGGATTCTGAAGAGACTATAAAAGTAATCCCATAATTAATATCTTTTTTAAATTTAATAAACGCCTCGCCCTTGTAGGGAATTCGGGGATCATACCCCAGCCTGGCAAAATCTTCAGGTGGTGTTAGAAAATATTCAAAATCTGCTGACACCGAACTTGCCATACCAACCAATTCGAAATTAGGAACACCGTCCCGGATTGCTAAAACAATACCGCCGCTAAAACCTCGATTAAATTGAGCATCCACCAAAAATGCACCCTCGCTATCTCTATTTGGCTGACTTACTATACCCTTGGTAATCATTTTATACCCTTTGGGATATCCTACCAGATAAACGAAAGATCCCCATTTAAGCTCTTTTGCATTTCCTAACAAATATTGAAAATTGGGAATTTTTGGCGGATCCGTAGATTTAAAAGTTTTACCAAGCAATGCTATATCCAAGGTTTCATCCATACTTAAAATTTCCAGAGTCCCTTTTTCCGGCAATTCTGCCACAAAATTATTCTGTCTTTGCTTAAATGCAACACTCTGGACGTATACTGTATTTTGATTGTATTTATCTTTGTAGTAGGTTATCAATGTATCTTCAAAATCGATGACATGAGCACATGTTAGTAACGCCAACTGTCGATTAGAAGAATAAATAATAGTGCCAGTACCAATAACCGAATTGTTGTAAAATATTTCTTCCAATGCACGGCTTTGGTAGCTATCTTGAACAATATCCGAACGCGTTACCTGGCTTTCGAAGGAAAAGGTAAAACTTTGATAATAGGCAATTGAGTTTAATTTATGAACCGTTTTAGTAATTTGCTTTAATTCGGCAGAAGAACTTTTGTAGGGAAACTCACTATCGTATTTTCCATCATTTAAGGTGGGATAAGCAACTTCGTATATTCGTCTGGAACATCCCATAAAAATTTGTGAAACGATAATTAAGATGAGCAGAATATAAACGTTCTTCATTCTATTACACCTAAGGTTTTGATTTTTACTAATGTTATGAAATATTTCCATTTTTATCAAGTCTCAACTCAAAGAATCTAAAATCTTTCAATATTTTTGATCCAAACTACGTAAGAATCTCAAAATTGTTCGTATCACATTATCGATGTATAAATTCTTTAAATTCATTTCATCTCACATATAAAACAAAGCAGCAAAATTAAAATTGTTTTGTAAAAGATTCTCAAATCAATAAATTTCATCAGCAAGGTTGGATGAACAAGTTTATGATTGATTTTAATGATAATAAGGCTTGATAAAGGTAAAATGATTTTGTCTTTTTTTAACAATTCACATTTCGGAACATCAATATCCTATTCCAGGAAAAACCATTTTTCATTCTTGAGGATAATATATGATCCATATCCTGATAGTTGATGATGATCGTGACATTAGAGACACTCTCGCAGAAGCTTTTATTGCTTTTGGTCACTCTGTTAATGCTGCAAAAAATGGAATTCACGCGTTGGAAATATTTAAGTATACCCATTTAGACATTGCACTGGTGGATGTGGAAATGCCGGAAATGAATGGATTCGAATTAACTGAAGAAATCAAAAAAATTAAACCTGAATTTCCCGTGATACTATTTACAGGTTACTCTCATCTTTATAAACCACAGGATG
This sequence comes from uncultured Calditrichaceae bacterium, assembly GCA_964627635.1. Classification (GTDB taxonomy): domain Bacteria; phylum Calditrichota; class Calditrichia; order RBG-13-44-9; family RBG-13-44-9; genus CAZVKP01. Next base: position 4,195 of record CAZVKP010000334.1, read on the forward strand.
TATTAAGTCTGGATGTGGAGGCATTTCTTCGTAAACCATTAAACATTCCGGAACTTATAAAAATAGTCAATCAAATTATCGCACAAAAAAGAAATAGCCAGGAGTAAGTATGAACCTTGATGCCTTTTTTGAACCTCAGTCCATTACCATTATAGGTGCCTCACGGAAAGAGGGATCATTGGGTAGAGTATTTTTCGACAGTTTACTTCATTACAATTTCCATGGGAAAATTTATCCGGTAAATCCGAAAGCATCTGAAATTAGTGGAATAAAGTGCTATCCCGATATTTTGGGTTTACCTGAGGTGCCGGATTTAGCAGTTA
>CAZVKP010000335.1:0-4492 GCA_964627635.1 uncultured Calditrichaceae bacterium
TGCCTTTGTTTTTTTTGCTAAGGGCGTTTTGTTCAATTCATAATTACAATTTACCATCGAAAAATCTGCATATTCCAAGGCATCAGCCAATGCCCCCACTCCATTATCAAATTCGTGGTTGCCTAAAGTACTGGCATCATATCCGCACTGAGTCATGGTTTCGTATTCGACTTTCCCCTTATAAAAATTGAAATATGGGGTTCCCTGAAAGGCATCTCCGGCATCTAATAAAAGTGTTGACGGATTCTGACGGCGAATGCGCTCCACCAGAGATGCCCGACGCGCAATTCCCCCCATTCCGGCATTCCGCCCGGCATCTTCAGGAAATGGTTCAATTCTGGAATGCGTATCGTTAGTTTGTAAAACAGTTAGCCGGAAACGATTGGATTGCGCCTGAGAATTTTTTATCCAAATATGCGGAAACTGTAGTACAGCACCAGCCAATAGTGTATTCCGAATAAAATCTCTTCTTCTCATCTTTTTATCCTGTATTTTAAAATAAAAATTATACCCTCATAGATTTTCAAATCATTAATTGTTTTCCGAATTATGGAATACAATCCTTCCCTCGACTTTAGCATTAATCGGTTGACCCATTTTGTCCCTTGCTTTCACCTCGTCGATAATTGCATCCCTGAGTTTTACACCCAAAATGTCTTTTGGCACATTGCCCAACATCGCAAGTCTATCTCGGTTGGGGGATGATAAAAAATCTGTGGTTACGACATGGTAAGTCGAATCATTGATTACCTGTTCACCCCCAATCAGGATTTCCACCAGCCGGTCATCACGAAATTCAAGATGCATTCCAGCAATTGCCTCTCCATACACATCGCCAATTTGTTTGCCAAGAGTAATTAACTGAGACCCGCTCATTTCCAACACCACCAATTCATTCTCGAATGGCATTACCTCGAATACCTGTCGCAATGTGATAGGACCCTTCATAATCTCGGTTCGAAATCCACCGACATTGGTAATGGACATCTCTACCTTCTTGTGGTAATCCCGGTTGGCACGTTTTAGCATTAAGTCTGCAACAAAGTTGTTGAGCGGTGCTTCGGGTTTATCCTTTGTCAAATCCACTTTGGTATGCCCGATAACAACATTCATGGAATCATTCAATTTCTTTTGATACGGATCAATTAATTTTTCCATTTTGGGATCCGGATTCAAAGTAGAGTCGATACTTAAATTACGACTGGTAATATTCGGAGATAGTTGCGGACCTTCCGATTTTCCGGTACCCGCACATTGCCAGAGAAAAACCGGTAAAATAAATGAAAACAACAACCAGCGGAATTTTATAAACGAAAGCATTGTTATGGTGTCTCCGATCTAAAAATTTTTTTTAACTTCATAGCACATTTAAACTTCCATAATTAATATAATCAAAGAATTATTGTTTCCAAATATCATACACATCAATTTGTTTTCTTTTCTCCCGGTAATCGATAGGAAAATGATATTTTTTATAGGTGAAGCCTTCGGTTTGAAGCAATTTAAAAAAACGCCTGGCCATATCGCGCTTGGGTTCACTTAAAAATATATGTCCTCCGGGTTTAAGTAGTCTCCGGAACGATTCAATCAAAGGATCGAAAAAACGTTTTTCATAAACAACATCCGAAGCCAAAATGATATCGAACTGAACATCCAGGTCAGGATTCCGCCAATCCATTATCTTTGAATTTGGACTCATGCCCAGGTTTAACAACCAATTCATTTCCGAAAAACGTAAAGCATCCGGTTGATAATCCGTTATCAACACAGTCGCCCCTTTCATCGCAGCAATCATTCCCACCAAACCAAGCCCGCAGCCTAATTCAATTACATGGGATTTCTCTCCGATAGCTTCACTTTTAATAACAAAATTTGAGAGTCCGATAGCAGCGGGCCAAATTTCCGCCCAATACGGAAATCGTTCATCTTTTACCGCCTCATCTTCAGGTCCTCTCTTTACCAGGTCTTCCAATATCGGATCAATATCTTCCACCTCAATAAACCTGAACTTCCGATCGCTTATTCGTTGAGTTACCTGATGGACTTTATATTTTCTGGAAAGCATCTGATAAAGAGAATCAAAACGCTCGGCAATTTCAGTGGAATGTGGTAATTCTACGTCCATAAATTCAGTTCCTTAATCCCTGTAAAAGGTAAGATTCTCTTTATAAATGTTTTTAAATTTCTGCACTTTAGCAATATCACTATCCATTAACTGCATTTTATTCAAAACAAAGGATTGGATGATTTTTCTATATTTTTTAAACCGACCATTCAATCAGATCAAAATATTCACTGGGAACTTCCACATCGATTAAGCTGCTTCGCGGAAATTCCTCCAGCGGTTGCCCGTTTAATTTCAATTGCAATTGAAATCCGAGAATATCTTCCGGTTTTACCTCCAATTCTTTAAATAAAATTCCAATCTCTAAAACTTTATCCATCTTAAAAAATGGTTCAAGATTAATTTTTTTTTGCCCCTCTCCATTAACTTTAAATTTTTCCAGGACGCCTCGAAGGGGTGATACAACAAATGTCAAACGATGCGGCCGTTTCACCGCCAGTACAAATTCAGTGAGTGGATCCGGGGAGCTTAAAAAGTCCAAACGCAGATATAAATAATTTTTATCAAATCCCACATAAAATCGATCTAAAATTCCGGTAACCTGATGCATGGCAGATTGTGGTGTCTTTGAAACCTCATAAATTGCAGCACCAACCCATTCATAAAAAAAACTGGATTTCCCATCAATCCAGGGATGAATAAAATTTTTAGGACGAGTACTGACAAACCTGTCAAAATGAACCCGCTTTATGGTTTGGTATAGACTTGTGGGAACATCATAACCCAGCAGACGATAGACTTCCATCAAATGCTCGCGATAAAGTTGATCGAATTCAGCATCATTTGCTGATGAATGTTCATCACCGTACCACCAATTCCAATCGGAGCCTTCTGCAATGTAAATTTGCTCCCATGCTTGTGTGATTGTTTCGCTACTGTGTATACCAAGCTTTTCTTCTTTTACCAAAAAATCCCGCGTATCCTTTAATATATCCCAGGCTTTATTATCTTCATCTGCCCCAATCCATATATTAAAATTGCTATTTATCCATGATCCGGGATGCAAAGTTGTTAATCGCTCCGGATCTCCATTCCTTTTTAACACTTCACCTAAGGTTACCGTTTCGAGCAGGGGATCTTCCGAAATTGAAGTATACAGTTCCCGGAGAAAGGGCTTACCATCATCTTTGTAATATTCCCAACAATTTTCACCATCCAGAATAATGGGAACCACAAATTTTTCTAATTCATCTTCACTATATTTTTGAACCAATAATTTTCGTATGGAATATACGCGAGTGATAAAATCTTTAACTGCCCGTTCTGCCGGCCAATTACTGTAAACAAATCCAATGGCATCGGATAAATAATGGTCTCTGAAAAAAAGATTTATTTGATGACGGCCGGTATCGAGTAAAAATGGTTGATACAATTTTAGATGAGAAAACTCGGATTTTAGCGTGTTGGAAAGGATACCTCCATCAGTGGCCACCCAGTCTATACCCTGGCTGGCAATAATTTCTAATGCGGCAACACTCACACTCCCTTCAGAAGGCCACATTCCTCCGGGTCTTTCCCCGAATAATTTTTCAAAGTATTCCAACCCTTTCTCCACCTGAATTTCCGCATCTTCCGAATGGACAAAGTGCCGCTGCGGCAGAGTAATGCCCGGAGAAGACTGACGCGCAACATAATTATCGCATAACAATGGCAGAATGGGGTGATAAAATGGTGTGGTGCTTAATTCAATTTGACCACTTTGCCACATTTTTTTTAATGTTGGAATAATATCTTCCATAATTTTCCGGGACTCTTTAATAAGCAATTGCTTATCCTGCTCGGAATAGTGTTTTCCCTTTTGAAACAACTCTGCAATTTTTTCTCGCTTTCTCGATTCCAAACCGATCCAGGCTAAATTGTACCACACTTGCAGATCTCGAAAATCCTCAACTGAAAAAGATTCAATTTTTCTTTCCAGCGGTTTATTTTTCAAATAGACTTTATATTTTAAATAGAGCTCATAGAATCTCTGATATGGTCTGATCATCCCATCCACATTGGCAAGAAAAAAATCGGATAATATTTTCTTTTTGTCTTCCAGAGATAGTTCATCAGCCGGCTTTTTGGTTAAATACCAAATGTTATCCTCAGCCTCATTTTTCACGTAATCCTGAATTTGTAAAAGCAAGGAGGGCACAAAGTTAAAATTTTGCTTGATGGACGGAAATTCCTGCTGTACAAGCAGCATATCCAGATAATCCTTAGTACTGTGAAACCGAACCCAGGGCATCTGGTAATACCCGGAACTACTTTTATAATAAGGTTGATGTTGGTGCCATAGGATGGCTATTCCCAGCTTTTTCTTACTCATTTTTATTAGACTCTCGATCTCAAAACTTTCCTGATAAAAACTTTAACTTCGCCTTT
>CAZVKP010000336.1:0-4492 GCA_964627635.1 uncultured Calditrichaceae bacterium
TTTGGAGATTTCTTTGAATCCTAATGGTTGTTCAGTTTGAGCCTTTGAATCCATGATTTCATTTTCAACCGTTGACTCTTCCATAATTTTTTCGGTTTTTGCTTCAATTCGACTATCCTGATCTTGTTCTACAGCTTTTTCTGTAGTTTCACTAAATCTTGTTGCTGCACCTTCGATCAAGCGTTCGATTAACTCATTTTTTACGCCTGATATATGAATCCCAAGTTTTCGGCATAAATTAGATAGATCAATCCTTCTTAACCTGTTAAGCATCGATCTTTCCGACCATGGACTTTCAATTAATCTTTTTATTTTCTCTACTTTATTTCCGCCGGTCCGTAAATGGCTCTGAAACAGTACGTCATGCAGTTGATCATAGGTTAAATGTTGTAAAAGACGATCCAGAATCTCATCATTTAATTCTCTCTCTTCAGGTTCAGTGGGTATTTTAGGCTCGACAACTTCTTCTTCATTTGTGATTAAATCTCTACCGGAATCAAAGTAATCCACAATGTTTGAAATAACTTCACTTTTTCGTCCCGATACTTGGATTTTATTTTGGCGGCAATATTCTCTTAATTCTTCCGTATTCAGAAATTCAAGAAACTCGGGAGGAGGAACCAAAGCATTAATCAAACGCTGTATTTTTTCTTCCTTTGTACCGCCTACGGGTAGTCCGGTATTCGTCAACACATTGTAAAGCTGGTCATTTTTCATACCGTTTAACAAGCGTTCATATGCACTTTTCTCCAAATCAATTCCCCATGCTCTGCGAATTTGTAAACCAACCTCTTCTGCAATTATGTAATTATTTTTCAGCGTGAGAACCAGTCCAGTAAGTAGCAAATGATTTCGTGCAGAGACATAAGCACCAGAAATATCCCAAAGCTGTCTTACATCGGGATGATGTTCTAATAAAAGGTGCTCACGGGTACATATTCCAAGTTCACTCCGAAGTGCTTCCAGCAAAAGCGCTTCGCTACGGTCGATTTCGTTATCGCTCTCCCATGCATTTTTCAGGACATTAATATAGAGTTGATAATTCTTTTCTGCTGATAGTCCCTTACCTGTTTTTGCTTTAACAGTCATCTCCCGTGTAGCATGCAAAACCTTTTCCTGAAAACTTTCAACAGGCAGCATATAATCGGGGGCTTCCAGAAGTAATTTTATAAATGCGTAAGTTGGGGGTCGTGAAGGTGCTAACGCTTCGGCAACGTAGGTTAATGAACTTAAAGCTGAAGCAATCTCCTGAACAATGACAGTTCTGGGTAATCTTAAATTTGCCGATTCATCAACTTTATCAGCGGATAATTGGTCAATGGCAGCATCAGAATAGGTTTCCAAGATCTCCAAAATTTTCATGCTTATAAACACTCCCTTCTAAACACATTAAGTTATATTTATTGAATAACTTACTCCGAGATCCAAATTAATTTTACTACCAAGCAGTAAGTTAATTATCCTAAATTTGTTTTATGGCAGATCTTCAAACTAAATTGTCTTTAATTGCAACGGATAAATTGTTTTGATTTTTCTGTATTCGTGAAAAATTTAAATTAGGCAAATGAATTTGTCAATCTTTTTCTCTGCAAATAGTCAAATATTCTAAAATTTATGCTGTTGAGCCACCTATTATCAAAAGGTTTCGCATCCATGCCATAGAACTTTTTTTCAAAATTTCAAATTGAATCTATCTACAATAAAATTTTCAATTACCGAATATTTACGCTTGATTTACCTCCATTTATTTGTTCCTAAAGACCATTCTATCGTTCCGGTTCTATCCAAACTTACAATGTTCCGGTAAATAAGTTTCCGGGAAAATTGCCCGCGCTTCTTCTACGATTTGCTGCCATCCGACATGTTTATAGCGCTCGGAGAGATGAATGAGAATCAGTTTTTTGGCATTTACCCGCTGTGCCAGCCGGGCAGCCTGGGATGCTACCAGATGATAATTCTGTCGGGCAAATTCAATTTCCGCCTCCGCATATTGTGCTTCACAGATCATCACATCGCAATTTTGCAACATCTTTGCTAATGTGGATTCCGCTTCTTCGGTCATCAAAAAATCGGATAAATAGGCAATGGATTCCCCGGGGTGGTGGATCAGAAGGCGTTCTCGCAATTCCCCGATTTGAAACTGCCTGTTGTCAAGGTCGATCACTTTGTCATCTGTAATATCCGTATTTTTAATACGCTCCAGCCATCTTCCCGGCGTTACATCCAATTCCCGGAGCGCTTCCCGATCGATGTTGAGTTTGGACTTTTCTTTAACCGCATAAGCCAGGCAGGGAATGTCGTGATCGAGGATTCGCGCTTCAATAAAAAAATGGGGGGAATCAAAAACCAATCCGTCGAACGGTTCTTCGCGCACAAAATGAGCGGTGGCAAAGGATTCGCCGGTATTGAATTGATATGTGATTTTCTTGTTCGGATAAACATCAGTCACATACCAGCTTCCGGGCGAACCATCGATTAAATTCCACATAAATCCGCGGAAGCGATGGTGCATGATCGCGGCGGTTTGTTCCGGTCCCCAAACCGAAACCGGCTGTTCGCGATTGTAGTTGACGCGGAAGAAAGTATCGAATCCTGCCAGATGATCCATATGCAGGTGCGAGAAAAACAAATGGTCGATGGATTTAATTTCCGAGGGTTTTAAACCGGATAAACAACCTTCCCCGCAATCGAACAATAAACGATGCATCGCCTGACCGGTATCGACGTTGATCAGCAGCGCGTTGTCTTCGAAAGGTTTCCCTAATATTTGATAATTCAGGCTCATCTGTTTATTTTCAATCTCTACGGTTAAAATGTTAACATGTGAATTCATGTACGAAAAGGTATATTGAATTTAAACCCGCCAGCCCATTATTTCAAGATAATAAGGGGATTGTAACACCGGAATTCTAAACAATGTATTATTTGAGAGAGACCGGCAGTGCGATATGTTCTGCTACTGGACACTAAAAAAATTATCATGATTCCTTAAATACACCATCGCGATTTTGCCTCGGTCATATTAAAATCGATTTGAGTTGAGTGATGCGTTGAAATTTGGTTCCGGCTCTCCTCAACAATATTTCAGACTGAATATCAAGGATTGTTCGAGATTAGTGACTGGGTGTTTGTAAACCGTGCCCATGTCGCCTGCGCCAAGTTTCTCTAAAATCTTGTAATGTGAAATGATTTTATCGATCATTAGGACATCCTGTTCTTAAAGAGCGATCTTGTTCAATCTGTGAAATAAAAACGTCAGTGAAAATAATACATCCAATAATTAAATCTTTTCTATTTAATGATTATAAAGCTTCTGTTTTGAGACAAACTTCTTTTTGAATGCTTCATGCTTTTCTTTAGCTTTCACAAGTACCTTTTTTAATTCCGGTTCATCCCGGACCGGATCCAAAAACGAATCTCTTAACATAAATGGATAGTTAAAAAAACCAGCATCCACCGCGTTTTGTAGCGCTTGAATACAAGCATCTTTGTCCTTTAACAAGCCATAAACAGAAGCTTGGTGATACGTCTGCTCTCCGTCCACTAAATTGCTTTGTTCAAGTTTTCGTAACGCGTTTACCCCTTCCTGGCGATTGTCTTGGATATAACTTTTGAGGGCCAATGCCCAAAGCCCGATAACACCATTTGGCTCCAGCGAAATAGCGCGGTTTAAATATTCTATTGCCTGTTTTGTTTTGCCTAACCGGATATAAATGTTTCCTCTCCAGGCAAGTGTCCACGGACTTCCGGGATCAAGATCGAGGTGGCGAATTGATTTTTCCGGTTGTCCAAGATACAGATAGACAGCCACAATAGAGCGGAATTGGCGGTTATTGGGATCAAGCGATAATGCTTTTTCTCCTCTTGTTTTGGCCTCTTCCAGCATACCGCTGTACCGGTAAGCATAGCTAAGGGCAAAGTGACCTTTGGCATAATTAGGATTGATTTTCAGCAGGCGTCGCAACAATTCCACCGCTTCCCCGGTTTGACCGGTTTCTACATAAAGCATGGCCAGATTAGTGAGAGCAGATGGTAGTTCCTCATTCAATGATAACGCCTTCAAGTAAGCCTCTTTTGCTTCTTGTTTTTTTCCGGTGTTTCCGGGCTCGTACTGCGCAATGTGATTCAACCGTTGTCCCAGTTCGTTAAAAGCCGGTGCATAGGTGGAATCTAAGTGTATGGATTTTTCCAGCATATTGATGGCGAGCCTGCTGCCCTCAAGAGTAAGCGCATAAGCAATGGCACGTAAATAATACTCATAGGCCAGGGGAGTGTCGGGAATATCCGCCTGCATGCGGTGGCGTTCCTCTGATGAAAATTGCAATTTCAGACCGGAGATGACTTTTTCCGTCACCTTGTCCTGCAATCGAAAGGCATTCTTGTAAGTGACTTCAACAGGCTCTCGCCAAACGATGGTGTTGGAATGGGCGTTAACCAATTCGATATTCAGCCGTACCAGATTTCCTTCTTTTAAATAGTTACCGGTTAAAAC